>NZ_RZOS01000641.1:0-2442 GCF_004022605.1 Mesorhizobium sp. M4B.F.Ca.ET.089.01.1.1 | reverse complement strand
GGATCGGTCGGGTCGATCGTGCCGCCCGGAAAGGCCACCTGGCCGGAATGGCTGCGCAGCTTCTCGGCGCGCTTGGTCAAAAGCATCGTCGCATCGGCGCCGTGATCGACCACCGGGATCAGCACGGCGGCATCGCGCAGCGGCTTTACGTGCTTCAGCCTGGGATGGCCGGGATTGAAGCGATGATCGCCATAGTCGTCGCCGGCATGGGCGTCTGCCTGGGCGGCGACGCGCTGGCGAAAATCCACGGTCGAGAACGGCGCCGGCGTCACCTGGTCCATCACGCGCTCAGCCGTTTCAGCTTCTCGGCTGGCATGATCGGATAGACCTCGCCCCTGGAGCGCACGGCAAACATCATCCGGCCGTCGATGTCGATCTCCTCGCCATGCTCGACCAGCTCGTACATCACCGGCCGCACCACCAGCGCCTCCAGCCGGCCGCGCACCAGCACATAGGGTTTCAGCCCTCCGGTCGCCTCCTCGTCGACGAAGCGCAGGGCGTGGCCCGGCCCGGCCTCGACGACATCGCCGACATTGGTGCGGAAGGTGATGACTTGGTCGTCGCCGGCGCCGGACACATCCATCTCGACCGCGACAAAGGGGGCGTCGACGACGCGTATCCCCACCCTCTCCACCGGGGTCACCAGATAGGTCTTACCGTCCGCGTCCTTGCGCAGCACGGTGGAGAAAAGCTGCACCAGCGGCATGCGCCCGATCGGCGTGCCCAGATAGAACCAGGTGCCGTCGGCCCTGATCTCCATGTCGAGGTCGCCGCAGAAGTCCGGATTCCAGCGCTCCACCGGCGCCGGCCCCTTGCCGGCGCGGGTCGCGCGCGAGATCAGCGCCTCCAGCCCGCGCGCCTCGGTGGCGCTGGTGAGGGTCTGTTCACGATGTTCTGTGAGCTCCGTCATGGTCACGAAATAGTCACTGTTGTTCCGCTTGTCAGCCTAAGTCTGTGATTTAAGTTCAAATGCAGGCGCCAGGCGAGGCCGAATCGCGGCATTCTGCGGCACAGACAGTGCAAGCCGGTATTTCCAGCACAAGGATCGAAACGGCATGAGCGTGATGATCAAGGAAAGCCCGATCAGCGACAAGGACATGATCGCCGAGGCCGAAAAGGCGCTGGCGGACATCTCGAAAGTCCGCGACGGCGTCGGCCGTGTCATCTTCGGCCAGGATGCCGTCGTCGAGCGCACGCTGGTGGCGCTGCTTGCCGGTGGCCATGCGCTGCTGGTCGGCGTGCCTGGCCTCGCCAAGACCAAGCTGGTCGAGACGCTGGGCGTCGTGCTCGGCCTCGATTCCCGCCGCATCCAGTTCACGCCCGACCTGATGCCGTCCGATATTCTGGGCTCCGAGGTGATGGAGCAGGACGAGTTCGGCAAGCGCTCCTTCCGCTTCATCTCCGGGCCGATCTTCGCGCAATTGCTGATGGCCGACGAGATCAACCGCGCCTCGCCGCGCACCCAGTCGGCGCTGCTGCAGGCGATGCAGGAATACCACGTCACCATCGCCGGGGCGCGCCACGACCTCCCCTCGCCCTTCCATGTGCTGGCGACGCAGAACCCGCTGGAGCAGGAAGGCACCTATCCGCTCCCGGAGGCGCAGCTCGACCGCTTCCTGATGCAGGTCGACATCCTCTATCCGGAAATCGAAGCCGAACGGCGCATCCTGCTGGAGACCACCGGCGTCGAGGATGCCAAGGCGCAGAATGTGCTGCAGCCGGCCCGGCTGAAGGAGATCCAGACGCTGATCCGCCGCATGCCGGTGCCGGAAAGCGTGGTCGACGCGATCCTCAAGCTGGTGCGTTCGGCCCGCCCCGGCCAGGGGCACGCCGAAACCGACAAGCTCGTCGCCTGGGGTCCCGGGCCGCGCGCCAGCCAGGCGCTGACACTGTGCGCGCGAGCGCGGGCGCTGTATGATGGGAGGCTGGCGCCGTCGGTTGACGACATCCGTGCCCTGGCCGAGCCGGTGCTGCAGCATCGCATGGCGCTGACTTTCGCCGCCCGCGCCGAAGGCACCTCGGTGCGCGACGTGGTGGCGAAACTGGCAAAAGGCATCTGATGGCACGAATAGGCGAGGTCCAGGCACCGGTTGCGACGCGTGACGCGCTCGCCCGTGGCCGGTTGCGGGCCTCGCTGGTGCCGGACCTGCTGGTCGAGGCGCGCCGCATCGTCAACACCGTGATCGCCGGCTGGCACGGCCGCCGCAAGCGCGGCATCGGCGAGAATTTCTGGCAGTTCCGGCCCTATGTCGAAGGCGATTCCTCGCGCATCGACTGGCGCCGCTCGGCCCGCGACGACCACACCTATGTGCGCGACCGCGAATGGGAGGCGGCCCATACGGTGTGGCTGTGGGCCGACCCCTCGCCTTCGATGCTCTACAAATCGGCCGGCGCCGGCGTTTCCAAGGAATCGCGCGCGCTCGTCCTGGCGCTGGCCATGGC
>NZ_RZOS01000640.1:0-2447 GCF_004022605.1 Mesorhizobium sp. M4B.F.Ca.ET.089.01.1.1 | reverse complement strand
GGGCTTATCCGCGATCGTGAACGATTGCGTCAGAATGAACTCGTGATTGACTTGCAAAAGGCCGTCGAGCATTCCCGGCCCTGTGAAGGGGGGATATTCCTTTACCGACAGAAGCGCGGCGAAACGGCTGTCCTCATCGACAGCGGCTTGTGCCTGCATGGTCCGCTTGCCGAAATGGAGGCGAGAGGTGCCGACATAGTTGCTGATGCCCATGCGCGGGAGCCGCATCTTACGAGGCACGCCGCAGGTCAGGATTGTGTTGAAGAACTCGCAGGGTTCGGAATAAGGCTCGCCGTCGCGGCGAGCGATGCCGAGCGCACGCGCGCCGTATTTCTCGAGCTCGCGCGTGATGTTGGTGACCAGCTCCTCCAGTTCCGTCACGTCCTCGCGTGACTGCCGAGAGCGGCCGTCGCCGCTGGCGTTGTTGAGTATCCGCTTAAGGGTGTCACCGATGCCAAGCGCACCCCTCATGCCTGACCTTACGATGGTCAGGTAGATCTCGTTCGTGAACATGCGCTTGTGGCGCAACTGTTCCATGTAACGCTTGTTGAGCAGGTCGCAGAACGGATCATCAAAAGCGCCTCCGATCTCGGTTTCAACCGCGCGGCGGATGACCGTCGACCACAGCGAAAACCGGCTGGAACCGAGCGCACGGATCATCGTGTTTTGCACGACGGAGCGCATGTTTAGCGTGGCCTGGTCCTCAGTCTGGAAGAATAGGCCATCGAGCTTGATGACGCTGATCAAGGCGCCATTTTCCAAGCCGATCACCGTATCGGAGACATGGCGCAAATAAGGGATATGAGTCGACATAGGCCGCTCGTTTTGAGCAGCCTTGCCAAACCCAAGCTCTTCTGTGACGACTTTCAGCATCGGCTATGGTCCGTATGAATTGGCGCCCCAAAAGCTCTTGTTGCGCGTGCGGGGCGTCTTGCGCGACGCAACCTGCATTACGTCGAGGATCTTGCTGTCCCAGGTGCACAGCGTGAAAAGGACGAGGTAGGCGACTGGTGCGGTCAGCAGTGCCCACAGGGAGTTGGAGCCCAACCACCCTATGATAGTAAAACCGACGACGATAACGACGGCCATGTACGGCACACCCCAAAGCGTCGGTGAACGGGTCAAGCCGATCACCAGCGGTGTCAGAGCAGGCTTTTCGTCCTCGAACTCAGCCATCGCTATTTGCCGACAGCCGCAATCATTTCATCGACGATGGTTGGCGCGCCGAAGACCAGGCCAATGCCGACGATGACGGCGCCTGCCGTGAACCACGACAGCCGACCGGCGAAGGCGAGAAAACCAAGGCCGATCACCGCAATGATCGCTAGTAGCCGGCCGAACGGACCGGTGATGAAATCCACGATCATTTGAACGGCCGTCTGCAGTGGCGCGAAGGCGCCGCCGCCACCACCACTTTGCGCCAAGGCTAGATCGACGCCGGCCATGTGCACGGCCGCAGCCAATCCAAGAACGGCTGCCAGCTTCCATGCGCCGACGCTCGGTCCCTCAATTGCATTGCACTTCATGCGTTCTCTCCTTCAAAAGTGCATCACTCCACCGACAAACTTGCCGGTCTTCTTCACGGCGATGACACCGACGTCGACGTCCTCATCACCGCCTGCGATGGTTGTGGTCCCGGATGCATTGGGCTTTACCCTCGCCGCCGGCATAGGCAAACCGAGCTGGTAATTGACCACCTTGGCGACGTAGCCGATGGTCTCCCGAAACGGCGGGATGCCGCCGTACGAGTAGATGCGTTGCTCGCCGCTGTTGTAGGCAGCGGCGACAAGCAGAGGATTTTGGAACTCGTCGAGCAGGACCCGCAGGTACTTCATGCCGCCTTCTATGTTCTGCTGCGGATCGCAGATGTCCTCGACCTGGAACCGTTCGGCGATCGCAGGCATAAGCTGCATGGGGCCGCGCGCGCCCTTGTCCGAATTACGAGTTTGGTCGAAGCCGCTTTCCGCCCAGGCAATCGCCGTGGCGAAAACCTCGTCGACCTTATGACGCCGCGCCGCATCGACGACTAATTTCTTGATTTCCGAAGGACTTAGAGGCGACGGACCGCATGCTTGCACGCTTGCCGTGCTGTCTTGAGTCGCATTCTCCACATCATTTTGGGCAATCTGTCCTGTCGTAAGCTTACCCAGAATGGTATTATCGGCAGTGGCGTCCTCCGTTGTGTAAGCCGGCTTCAGCGTATCAATATGGGTATCTGCCTGTTGGTCCTTTTTGGCTGTCTTCTCTGGTGCGACAACGCCGTCCTCGCTGAGGACGTAATGACCGCCGCTCTGGCTCCATCTAGAATCGAAAATTTCACTGATCGCAGTGTCATTGGCGCTTTCAGCTTGCGCGAAATCACTCGCAAGATTGGCGGAGTTCTGCGCTTCCTGGGCCGTTGCGGTGCCGGCGACGAGCACAATCAGCAGGGTCGAGCAAATCAGAGC
>NZ_RZOS01000063.1:0-19856 GCF_004022605.1 Mesorhizobium sp. M4B.F.Ca.ET.089.01.1.1 | reverse complement strand
CGACGAAGGAGCGCATCGGCTCGCGGCTGGTCGGCAGCACCTGGATCATGCGGCAGTCGAAGGTCGAGATGACCGGCTTGATCTCGCCGCGCGCCGCGGCAAGACCGAGCTCGACGACATGCTCGCCGCGCTCATAGAAGTCGGTGTGCGGGAATTCGAGGAAATAGGCTATGATGTCGGACGCCGCCACGCGCTTCGGTGTCAAATGGCTGTGCGGGTCGAATTCGCAGGCGATCACCACCTTCGGCCCGACGATGGCGCGCACGCGTTCGAGCAGATCGCCCTCGCAATCGTCATAGCCTTGCGCCACCATCGCGCCATGCAGGCCGAGGATGACGGCATCGACCGGCAGCGCTGCTTTGAGCTGGTCGAGGATCTCGTCACGCAGCGCCTCAAAAGTCTGCCGCTGGACCAGACCGCCGGGCTCGGCCCAGGTGGCGGTGCCTTCGATGACGGTCAGCCCTTCCTCAGCGGCGCGCCGGCGCAGCGCCACGATCGGCGAGGAGCACAGCGTCGGCGTTTCCGGATGCTTGCCCGGTCCGGCATAAAAGGCCATCTCGAACGAAGCCCGGTCGGTCGGCACCGGCGAGAAGGTGTTGGTTTCCGTCGCCAGCGAAGCGGTGAAGATACGCATGAAAGCTCCGTGATGAACTTTTTGTTTTTCGCAATTCCGGACGGAAAACCGCTGCACACTTTTCCTGGAATTGCTGGATTGCTATTTGACAGCCCCGAGCGCCAGGCCCCGGACCAGGTAGCGCTGCAGCCAGATGAACAGGATCGCCACCGGCAAGGTGGCGAGCAGCGTGGCGGCCATGACATGGTGCCATTCGATCGCGTAGCGGCCGGCGACCAGCGAAAAGACCTGGATCGGCAGCGTGTAGCTTTCCTGGCTGCGCAGCATGGTGAGCGCGACGACGAATTCGTTCCAGGCGTTGATAAAGGTGAAGATCGCCGTCACCGCGATCGCCGGCAGGCAAAGCGGCAGGAACACTTTTCGCAAGGTCAGCCAGCGGCCGGCGCCTTCCATCCAGGCGGCCTCCTCGAGGTCGCGCGGGATGGTGTCGAAATAGCTCTGCAGCATCCACACGGTGAAGGCGACGTTGAAGGCCATGTAGATGAAGCCCAGCGCCGTCGTCGATTCGACCAGCCCCCAGGCCGCCATTAGCCTGAACAGCCCGAGCACCAGCACGATCGGCGAGATCATCTGCGAGATCAAAAGGAACTGGCGAAAGGCGCCGTAGCCGGCAAAGCGGAAGCGCGACATGGCGTAGGCCGCGGGCACCGAGATCAGGATGGCGCCGACGGTGGCGATCACCGACACATAGAGCGAGTTGACGAGCGCCTGGCCGAAGCCGGTCGCCACCCACATGTCGGCAAAATTCGACCAGTGGAATTCGCTCGGCCACCAGGTCGGCGACAGCACTTCGGCCCGCGGCTTGACCGCGGTAAGCAGCATCACCGCGAACGGGAAGATCGTCACCACGATCAGCGGCGACAACAGCAGCCAGGCGATGATCGTGCGCTTCAGCTTGCCGTTGCTCATGCGCGCTGCTCCCGCATCGCGAGCCGCACATAAATCATGGTGAAGACGAGCAGGATGGCGAACATCACCAGCGACACCGCGGAAGCCTCGCCCAGTTTGCCGATGCGGAAAGCGAGCTTGTAGAGGTGCGTGACCAGGATGTCGGTGGAGTTCGCCGGCCCGCCCTGCGTCATCACCCAGATGATCGGGAACGAGTTGAAGACGTAGATGGTGTTGAGCACGATGGCGATGTTGATGAACGGTTTTAAGAGCGGAAAGGTGATCTCGCGGAACAGCTGCAGCGGCGTGGCGCCCTCGAGCGCCGCCGCCTCGTAGAGGTCGTCCGGGATCGACGACAGGCCGCCGAGGAAGATGGTCGTGGTGAACGGCACCGTCACCAATATGCCGATCAGCACCTGCATCGGGAAAGCGGTCTCGGCGCTTGCCAGCCACTGGATGTTCTGGCTGATCAGGCCGAGCCCCATCAGCGCCGAATTCAGCATGCCGCTTTCGCCGTTGAGCGCCCAGCGCCAGACCACCGCCGTCATCGTCAGCGACACCGCCCAGGGCAGCATGATGATGACCCGGGCGAGGCCGCGGCCGTAGAAATCGGTGTTGAGGATCATCGCCACCGGGATCGACAGCAACAACGCGCCGCCGACCACCAGCACCGTCCACAGCCCGGTGCGCCAGAGCGCGGCCATGAAATCGGGATCGGAAAACAGCGCCGAGAAATTGGTCAGGCCGCTGAAGTCGCGCAACTGGCCGAAGCGGCTGACGTCATGCGTCGAGATCTGGATCAGGTCCCAGACTGGCCAGAAGATGACGACGGCCGCCAGAAACAGGCTGGGCAAGGTCAGCAGATAGGGCAGGAAACGATTTTGCATCGGCTGGTTTGTACCGCTTTGCGGGTGGTGATTGGATTTCTGGCCTTAACAGATCGACATAGTCCCGCCTCGCTCTTCTCGGGGCGCCGTTTCAAGGATTCCTTGCAAGCGTCGACGCTGCTCTCACTTACCTGCCGGTCCTCCGCAGCGGCTGCGGAAGAGAGCCCTTCCTCTCCCCCGTCGATCGGGGGAGAGGTGTCGAGCGAAGCTCGACGGAGTGGGGGTCGACCCTTGGCCACAAGGCGAGGCGAACTTGTCCCTTCGCGACAGTCGCGAGGTGGTTCCCCCACTCCGTCTCGGCTTCGCCGAGCCACCTCTCCCCCCTCCGGAGGGAGAGGAAGGAAGGTGTGGCGCGCCCCGACGGGGGTGGGGCGCGCCACGGGCGTCGGGAGTGAACGCCCTATTTCTTCAGCACGCCATTGGCCTTCTCCGCCGCCTCCTTCAAGGCAGCCTCCGGCTCGGCGCTGCCGAGATAGATCTTCTGCATGGCGTCCGAGGTGATCTGGGCGATCTCCTCCCAGCCCGGGATGACCGGCGCAAAGCGGGCGTCGGGCAGCAGAGCGGTGAAGGCGGCAAGGTCGGCATTGTTGACGTAATAGTCCATCTTCGCCTCCTCCTTGTTCACCGGCAGGAAGCCTTCGCCTTGCGTGAACTTGGCGCGCTGCTCCTTGGTGAACAGGAAGTCGAGCAGCTTCCAGGCCTCGTCCTTGTTCTTCGAGTTCTTGAACATGATGATGGAGTCGGTGACGCCATAGGTGCCGCGCGCGCCGGTCGGTCCGGCCGGGATGGCGGCGACGCCGTATTTCAGGTTCGGCGCTTCTTCCTTGATCTGGTTGGACAGGAAGGGCGCGGTGATCATCATGCCGACCTTGCCCTGTTTGAACAGATTCTGCACGTCCTCGCGGTTGTTGGAGGTGACGCCGGGCTCGGTCAGGCCCTCGTCGATCATCGACTTGTAGAGCTTGGCGGCGTCGAGCGCGCCCTGCGTGCCGAGGCCCGACGTGCCGTCCTTGTTGAGGATCTCGGTGCCCTGCGACCACATCGCGTAATAATAGTAGACGTCGGTCTCGATCTCCTTGCCCTGCAGGCCGAAGCCGAAGGTGCCGGAGCCCAGCGCCTTGATCTTGCGGGCATCTTCCTGCAGCTCGGTCCAGGTGACCGGCGGCTTGGCGATGCCTGCCTTCTCGAACAGTTCCTTGTTGTAGTACATGGCGCGCGCCGAGGCGGCGATCGGCAGGCCGTAGGTCTTGCCCTCCATGATCGACGGCGACAGGAACGTGTCGATGAAGCGGTCCTTGAACTCAGGCGTGATGTAACCGTCGAGCGGCTCGGCGACATCCTGCTGCACGAAGTCGATCAGCCAGCGCGTGCCGATGATCGACAGGTCGGCATTGGTGCCGGCGGTGATGTCGGTGGTCAGCTTCTGCAAGAGCACCTCCCACGGCACCACTTCGAACTTGACGGTGATGCCCGGGTTGGCCGCTTCGAATTCCTTCTTGACGTCCTGGAAATAGGGGCCGGTCTTGGCGCTGTATTCGGCAACGGTGACGCGCACCTCGCCAGCGTCGGCCGGCGCCGCAAAGGCCAGCATGCTCATTCCGGCCATCAGGCCGACAGTCCATTTCGCAAGGCTCATCTGATCTCTCTCCCATTTGATGCGCATCTGCGCCTGCGCTCCAAGGGGCACAGGATTTATGTGACTTTCCTACATTATCCATCATTTTGACTTCTGCAAGCAATTTTTCATGTTGCTTAATTACATATCGTTCAGTAGCCTTCTGCCGTATGTCTGACATGGTGGAGGAGCGAGCGCGGTGGTTTCAAAGGCCGAATTCGAGGGCAGGACGGCCGTGGTCACGGGGGCCGGCGGCGGCCTTGGGTCGGCGATCGTGGCGCTGCTTGCCGAACGCGGCGCCCGCGTCATCGGCTGCGACCAGTCGGACGAGGCGCTGGCCAGCCCGCATCTTGCCTCGCGCCATGTCTTCGACCTGCTCGACCGCGCGTCGGTCGAAACAGCCATCGCCGAAATCCTCGATCGCGACGGCGTTCCCGACATCCTCATCAACAATGCCGGCTGGACGCGCGCCGAGACGCTTGGCGCGCTGACGGCGGACAGGATCGAGCGTGAGCTCGACCTCAACCTGACCGGTGTGATGACTTTCGCCGATCCGCTCATCAAGGCTATGGCCAAGCGCGGCGCGGGCAGCGTCGTCTTCATCTCCTCGGTCAACGCCATCGCGCATTTCGGCAACCCGGCCTACGCCGCCGCCAAGGCCGGCATCAACGCCTACGCCAAGTCGATCGCCGTCGAACTCGGCCGCAGCGGCGTGCGCGCCAATGTCGTCTGCCCGGGATCGATCCGCACCGCCGCCTGGGATCATCGCCTGGCCAAAGACCCCGAAATCCTCGCCAAGCTGAAGCGGCTCTACCCGCTCGGCCGCATCGTCAACGCATTGGAAGTGGCGGAGGCGGTGGCCTTCCTTGCCTCCGACCGCGCATCGGGCGTAACAGGCGTGGTGATGCCGGTGGATGCAGGGCTGACCGCCGGCTGCCTGCCTTTCATTGACGACATTTTGGGAGCGTGACCATGACCGACGTCCAGTTCCGCAACCTGTCGAAATCGTTCGGCCACCACCAGATCCTCGAGAACATCGACCTCGAGATCGAAAGCGGCGAGTTCGTCGTGCTGGTCGGGCCTTCCGGCTGCGGCAAGTCGACCCTGCTGCGCATGCTGGCCGGGCTGGAGACGATCAGCTCGGGCGATCTCATGATCGGCGGCCTAAGAGCCAACGACCTGCCGCCGCAGAAGCGCAACATCGCCATGGTGTTCCAATCCTACGCGCTGTTTCCGCACCTCAAGGCCGCCGACAATATCGGCTTCGGCCCGAAGATCCGCGGCGAGAACCGCGCCGCGATCGACGACAAGGTGAAGAAGGCCTCGGGCGTGCTCAACCTGTTCTCCTATCTCGACCGCTATCCGAGGCAATTGTCCGGCGGCCAGCGCCAGCGCGTCGCCATGGGCCGCGCCATCGTGCGCGAACCCTCCGTCTTCCTGTTCGACGAGCCTCTGTCCAACCTCGACGCGCAATTGCGCGTGCAGATGCGCACCGAGATCAAGGCGCTGCACCAGCGGCTGAAATCGACCATCGTCTATGTCACCCACGACCAGATCGAGGCCATGACCATGGCCGACCGCATCGTGGTGATGGATCACGGCCGCATCGCCGGCGAGGCGATCGCCATCGATGTCGACGTCGTCGAGCCGACCGGCTCGGAAACCCATGTCTACGGCTCGGTTGGCGCCGACACGGTGCGCGCGGTGTTCCGCGACCGGGTGCAGGTGCGGCCGGGCGACCGCCTGCCGGTCACGGTCGAGCCGCGCAACATCCATCTGTTCGACAAGGCGACGGGCCTGCCGCTATGAAGTCACCCCGATGAAGACGAAGCCACGAACATGAAGACGCCTGCCGACATCATCACGCGGCTGCAACTGATGTCGCAGGACGGCACCAAGTCGGACCGTCGGCTGGCCGGCCTCGTTCTGTCCGACCTCGACTTCGCCTCCAAGGCGGCGATCTCGGAGATCGCGGCGCGCGTCGGCGTCAGCGAGCCGACCGTCACCCGCTTCTGCCGCAACCTCGGTTGCGAAGGCCTGCGCGATTTCAAGTTCTACCTGGCGCAGGCGATCGCCATCGGCGGCCAGTACCTGTCGCCGGAGCCGCTGAGCCGCGACGCCCGCGAGCAGCGCATCGCATCCGCCATCACCGAGGCGGCGATATCGGCCATCCAGCGCGCCAGCGAGAATCTCGACATGACGACGCTGGTCAGCGTCGCCGCGCGCATTGCAACCTCGGGCAACGTCTTGTGCATCGGCTCCGGCGGCATCTCCTCGATGATGGCGACCGAAATGCAGAACCGGCTGTTCCGGCTAGGCCTGCCGGTGCTGGCGCAGATCGACGGACAGTTGCAGCGCATGTATGCCGCCGTCGCCACGCCCGAGACCACGCTTGTCGCCTTTTCGGTGTCGGGCTATGCGCGATCGGTCATCGAGGCGGTGCAGGTCGCCCAGCAATATGGCGCCACAACGGTCGCCGTCACCGCCCCGGACTCCGCGCTCGCCAAGGCCGCCGACACGGTCATCCATCTGCAGTCGTTCGAGGACGGCAACATCTACAAGCCGACCTCGTCGCGCTATGCGCTGCTCGCCATCGTCGACATGATCGTGACCTCGGTCGCCGAGACACGCGGCCCGAAGGTGCTGGAGAACCTGCGCCGCATCAAGCAGAGCGTGAACACGCTGAAGGTCGACGACCCGCGCCTGCCGCTGGGGGATTGAGGGGTCATCTTTCCATGGTCACGGGATGTCGAATGGGGACATTCGGTGAGAACCGAGCCAATCCTGGAATCGTCGCGCCGCCCTCATCCGCCTGCCGGCACCTTCTCCCCGTAAACGGGGAGAAGAGGGCTGGCCGCGCCCGCAGCGCAATTTTCTGCAACGTTTATGGTTGGCGAAATCGCCGGCGACGGCATCTTTCTCCCCGTCACTATACGGGGAGAAATGCCCGGCAGGGCAATGAGGGGCAGCGCCGACCGACGATATGATTAGCAGCCATCAATGCGGTTTGCCTTGGCCGCCGCTCAATGCCTCGATGCGCTTCGCCAGCTCAGCCGCATCTCCCACTATCCGCAGCGTCTTCAGCCGCGCCGTGCCGCCGGCGACGACCGCGACGGCCGACGCCGGAACGCCCAGCGCCTTGGCAACCAGTTTTACCAGCGCGGCATTCGCGGCGCCGTTTTCCGGCACGGCGCGCACACGGGCCTTGAGGTGGCTTCTGCCGTCGGCTGTCGTCTCGACGCCCTCGATCCGATCGAGCGCCGCCTTCGGCGTCAGCCGGACGAACAGGTCGATGCCGTCGTCGCGCGAGCGGAACGGCGGCGTGCTCATCCCTCAGACGACCAGCGACAGCACCGTGGTCAGCAGGAACTGGCGGATGAAGAAAATGATCAGCAAGAGGATGATCGGCGAGATGTCGACGCCGCCGAGATCGGGCATGAAACGGCGGATCGGCCTGAGCGCCGGTTCGGTCAGCCTGTAGAGCACGTTGCCGATGGTGCCGACGAACTGGTTGCGCGAGTTGACGACGTTGAAGGCATAGAGCCAGGAAAAGATCGCCGAGGCGATGATGATCCACCAGTAGAGGTCAAGCGCCATGACGATGGTCTGAATAAGGGCGATCATGCCGGTCTCCAATTGTTGCCGACATGTAGCCATTGCCGGCCAAAGCGGCAAGAGCCGCCTTGCGCGCATGCCGGAGCGGACGGCAAATGTCGGGTCGTTTCGCCTTGACACGAAACGGTCGCGCCCGATAAATGCGCCATCCGCTGGACGGGGCTGTAGCTCAGCTGGGAGAGCGCATCGTTCGCAATGATGAGGTCAGGGGTTCGATCCCCCTCAGCTCCACCAGCGGATCTAAAATCAAAGCCTTAGCAATGGGTTTTCGCTGGTGGGACAACCAAGTGAGCCATTGCTATGCGCATGCCCGCCTACCTGTCACGCTCCCGACACGGAATCTTCTACTATCGATACCCCATACCTAGACCGTTGCACCCCAAGGGAGCTGCGACAGCTATTCGACTATCTCTGGTTACCAGGGATCGTTGCGAAGCATTGCTAGCAGCGCACAGCCTCAGCTGCGTAGCCCCTCTGGTGGGGCGCAACGGATCCATCAGAGAGAACGGGCACCTATCCCCGCTTGTGATATCGAGTTTCCAGCACGCTATTGCAGGCGCACGCGTTCCGAACGCCGAGACTTTCAAAGAAGCAGCGGATGTGAATTCTCTCGACAACTTCATGATGGATCGGATTCTTGAGGAGTTTGGTCGGTCCACGGATATGCCGGATAAGTCGCGGCGAATGCTCCTCAACGAGTACCGGCGCGCGAACGGTGCGTACTGCCAAGCCGTACTCGATTTCGATAGCGCGTTTGGCAGCTACGATTTCGGCACTGACAATCAGGCCACTGTCCCTTTGCCTTCGTCGCAAAAGTCATCTGACTTCACGTTTACGAGGTTTTGGGAAAAGACCTAGACGCCCGGACAGTCGACCATCCGAAGGCGCGCAGAGTGATAGAAGTTCTCGCGTATGGCTGAGCAACGCGGTCGTCGACACATCCGATCGTTTTGCCGATTTCGACAGCCGCCTGATATTCGTCAACGCCTGGAACGAATGGGCCGAGGGGGCCTATCTGGAGCCCGATGCCCGCTACGGCTACGCCTATCTGCAGCAGACGCGGGATGTCCTGTCGGCCCCGCCGGCAGCCGACATGTGACAAAGGATTCCGGAGCCGTTCTTGCCGCTTCGCCGGGATTGTCCTGACAGCAAGGCGATCGAAGTCATTTGCATGCCAATGTTTCCAAACCGATGATTCCGGAAACAGCCCGTGCCTTTTCGTGCCATCCCCCCGAAACGGACCCGGCACATCCTTCCTGCATCATGCGACGGCGATCACTTCGCCGTCGCAACGACGCGAAGGACAATGCCGATGTCGATGCTCGGAAGCCTGGCCGACTACAGCCGCCTGATCATGCGTGCGCACAACAGCGCCAAGACCAGGTACATGATGGACGCCCTGCCGCCGAACCTGCAGCAGGACGTCGGCTGGCAGGCCGGGCCCGCCATGCATGAAAGGAAGAAGCTCGCGCAGATGATTTTTTCGGGCAGGCGCTGAGGCCGGCCGGTCAGGCCGCGCCGATCGCTGCCCGAAACGCCGAGCCCATGTGAGCTACGTCATAGTCTCTCGCGGCACAAAGGTTCATTAGCGTCAGTGCATGTTTTCGTCGGATGGGAGGAAGCCGTGCCTTATTCACAACGCGAAGCGCGTGCCTATCTGGACCGCTATGGCGGCCCTTCGGGCACGCGGATTGAACTGGTCGAGACGGACAGGCAATGTTTTGTCCGGGTCCTCGAGGACGAGGAGGAACGCACCTACTCGTTCGAGCCGGGATCCTTTGCCCTGGCCTTCGCCGAAAGCCAGCGGATGCGCCTCAAGCTTCCGGCGATCGTGCACCTTTAGGGCTGCGCCGCGGGGACAAAGTCTCCATGCTCTAGTTCCGCAGACTGAAAGCAAACGGCGCGGTGCGGGTGACGCGGGCGCCGAGTTCGGGTGGCGGCGCCGGCACCGAGGCGCCTTGCAGCGCGCCGATTGCCGCGCGGTCGAGGTCGGCGTCGCCGGAAGACCGCGCCAGCCGGGCGGAGACTACCCGGCCGGAGGAATCGACCGTGAAGGTTACGTTCGGGCTGCCTTCGGCCCGCCTCGACCGGGCCGCGCTCGGATAGCGCGTGTGCCGCCTGATCCACGCCGCCAGTCTGGAATTCCACCGTGCCGGGCCGGCGCCGGACCGCTGCGCTCCCTCCGTTGCCTTCGGCGCCGCCGCGCGCGCGGCCGGCCTGGCGTCGACGCTGGCCGCCATCGCCGTCTTCGCCGTCGCCGGCTTCTCCTTCTTCGGTCGCTGCTTGTCGACGGGCTTCTTCGCCTTGGCCTCGACCGGCTTCTTGACCTTGGGTTCCGCCGGCGCATCCACCGGCTTCGGCCGCGGCAACGGGATGACGACTTCGGGCGCCACCGTCTCGACGACGTCCGGGACCACTTTGTCCAGCGGCTGCTGCTCGCTCGGCGCGGCGACCGTCGGCGCCGCCGGCGCGGTCGCCTCGGCCTCGACCGGCTGTTCGGCGGCCGGTTCCGCCTCTTCGGTAACCGGCTCAGGCGCCGGCTCGGTCACCGGTTTCACCGCCGTCACCGTCTCCGTTTCCTCGACCGGCTCGGCCTGGTCAGGCATCACCGTATCCGGCACCAGCGCCTCTTCCTGCACCGCGGGCGCGACCGCCAGCGGCGACATCTCGATCGCCAGCGCCGGCGGCGGCCCGCCATCGGCGGAATCGACAAGACTGGAACTCTGCACCGCATAGGCGACCGCCACATGCGCGATCAGGATCAGGGCGGCGGCGGCCGTCCACAGGCCGGTCTCGCGCGCGCCGAAACGCGGCTGACCGATGCCGGACAGAGCCGCCGCTGCGCCAGTCATGGGACTGCGCCTCCGCTCGCCGGCGCATCGGCCGAAGGCAGCGTCTCCAGGCCGACCAGCGCGATCTTGAGATAGCCGGCGGCGCGCAGCAGGTTCATCACCTCCATCAGCTCGCCATAGCCGACCGTCTTGTCGGCGCGCAGGAAGATGCGCGTCTGCTTGTCGCCCTTGGTGCGGCCGTCGAGCGAGGTGGCGAACATGGCGCGCGGCACGCTGTCATTGCCGATGGAGAGCGTAAGATCGCTCTTCAGCGTCAGGAACAGCGGAGTCTCGGGCCGCGGCGCCGGCGTCGCCGTCGAGCCCGGCAGGTCGACATTGACATCGACCGTCGCCAGTGGCGCCGCGACCATGAAGATGATCAGCAGCACCAGGATGACGTCGATGAACGGGGTGACGTTGATCTCGTGGCTTTCCTCGAGATCCTCGCCGACCGTTTCGCGAATCCGCGCCGCCATGTCCGCTCACCCCGCCGCGATCGTGCCTGCCGGCGGCACGGTGCGGAAATCGAGGTCGCGGCTGACCAGCCGCTCGACGCCGGCGGCGGCATCGGCAAGGATCTGCCGGTAGCCGGCTATGGAGCGGGCAAAGACGTTGTAGATGACCACCGCCGGGATAGCCGCCACCAAACCCATAGCGGTGGCAAGCAGGGCTTCGGCGATGCCGGGCGCAACGACCGCCAGATTGGTGGTCTGCGCCTGCGAGATGCCGATAAACGCGTTCATGATGCCCCACACCGTGCCGAACAGGCCGACGAAGGGCGCGGTCGAGCCTATCGTCGCGAGCAAGCCGATGCCCCGCGACATGCGCCGCGCCGCCGCCGCCTCGATGCGCGACAGCCTGGAAGTGACGCGCTCCTTCAGGCCGTCGCCGGAGACATGGCCGAGCGCGCCGGCCGAAAGCGCGGCCTCCTCCTCGGCCGCGCGCACCAGCAGCGCGCCAGGGCCATTGTTGTGGCCGAGCGCGCGGCCCGCTTGCATTAGCGTCGCGGCATTGCCGATCGCCTGCGCGGCGCGGCGCGCCCTCAGCTTGCCGCCGAGGATCTCCAGCGACTTGGCCAGCCAGATCGTCCAGGTAACCAGCGAGGCGAAGGCGAGGCCGACCATCACCGCCTTGACGATGATGTCGGCGGCCACGAACATGCCCCAGGGCGACAGATCGTGCGGCAGCGTCAACGCAATCGCCGTCGACGGCTCACTGCCGGCGGCGGTCGGAGCCGGCTGAACGCCCGGCTGCGGTGCAACGGGAGCAGCCATGGCGGGAGCGGTTGTCGCGGGCGCCGCCGCAGCCGGTGCCTGCGTGGCAGGGGTCGCCGCCGGCGCCTGCACGGCCGGAGCTGGCGTCGACGATTGCTCCTGCGCGACGACCGCGCCTGCCGACAGGATGAACGCTGCGGCCAGCGCCGCGAAAAGACCATGTCCAGCCACGCTCTGGCCTTCCTGCAACTCGGGCTTGCGCGATCGTCGACAACCGGTTTCCGGCTGCCATCGACGGTTGACTATAAAACATGAGTTTACTAGTCAACTATGAAGATGACTTTTTGAATCAACAAAAAATGTCATGGCGTTCCAACGCAAGGCCGAATTGCGCCTTGCTGCCCAACGTGCGCCTCTGCGGAGGGCAATGATCCTGCCTATGGACTGCGGTGCCATCTCCGGCCACGATAGCGGCGGCAAGCGCGAGGCAGCCGATGATCAAGGCGATCCCGTTCGATTTCCCCTATGACGGCCGGCTGGTGCCGGGACACACCGCGCTGCTGGTCATCGACCTGCAGCAGGATTTCCTGTCGCAGACAGGCTATTTCGCCAGAAAGGGCTATGACCCTTCGCCGCTCAGGGCAATCCTGCCGGCGGTCAACCGGCTGATCGCGGCTGCGCGCGCCGCCGGCCTGACCATCGTGCACACCAGGCAGGGCTACCGCGCCGACATGGCCGACATGACGCCTTACGAGAAATGGCGCCGCCAGCGGGCAGGGCTCGACGGCACCAACATATTGCTGCGCTCCAGCCCCGGTTTCCAGATCGTCGCCGATATCGAGGTCGCGCCGCAGGACATCGTCGTCGACAAGACCTGCAACGGCGCCTTCACCTACACCGACCTGGAGCTGGTCCTGCGCGCACGCGGCATCACGCATCTCCTGTTCACGGGATGCACGACCGACGTATGCGTCCACACCACGCTGCGTGAGGCGTGCGACCGCAACTTCCAGTGCCTGACGATCTCGGACGCCTGCGCCAGCGGCGACTGGCAGGCGCATGAAGCCGCGCTTCACATGGTGACGGTCGAGGACGGCGTCTTCGGCGCGCTGGCGGATTCGGACGCCGTTATCGAAGCGCTGGCCCGGCTTGCCGGCGGGCCGCGCTGACGACCCGGTCAGGCCGGGGCGCGGGATTGCGATGGCAGGCGCGGCACGAATGCGCCGGGCTGCGTCACGCTGTTGTCGAGACGCGCCAGTGAATTGGCGACGAGCGTGACCGTTTCGCGGCCCGTTGTCGCGATCTCGCGCGAACGGTCGATCCCGCCGACCATGAATTCATGGATGCCGAGCGCCGCATAGGGCAGCAGCGACAGCGCGATCTCGGCCGGCGACCCGGAAACCGCGACCGCCTTGTGCTCGGCGATGCCTTCATCCTTTTGCGAACGGATGCGCACGGGCAGCGCGAAGCGCAGTTTGCCGACCCTTCCATGCTCGGCGGCGGCGGCGCGCACGCGCTCGATCAACTGGCCGACCTCGTCCGGCGAACCGGCCGACAATTCGAACACATCCGCGTGCCGGCCGGCGACCCTGAGCGCCGTTCCCGACTGGCCGCCAAGCCGGATCGTCACGTCGGCGCCGTGCGGGCCCTTGCGCGGCACATAACCGCCTTTGACGCTGTAGAAGGCGCCTTCATGGTCGAACGGCCTGTCGTTCGACCACAGGCGCTTCAGAAGCACCAGATATTCATCGATGCGCTGCCACACCACGGTGTGCCCGACCGGCCGCGCCTCGGCATCCTCGTCGCTGAGCGGCTCGCTGAGCATCCTCAGCGACAGGCGGCCACCGCTCCTGGCAGCGAGCGCCGCAAGCTGCCTGGCCGCCACCGTCGGCTCGACCACGCCAGCCCAGTGGGTCAGCACCACCTCCAGCGACGCGGTGCGCTTCAGCGCCTGCGCGGCTATGTCCATATTGGTGAGCAGGCCGGCCGGATCGTCGACGACGATCTTCTGGAAGCCGACATCCTCGATCAGCGACAGTTTCGTCGCGGTCTCGGCGAAATCATAGAAGAAGCTGCCATTGGCAGACTTGCCCGGAACATGCGTGAACTCGATCGGCATTGCCATCTCCTCCATCACGTTTGGAATCGCATATCGAAACCACAGGGCGCGTGAAAACGCGCCGCTGACGCGGCTCACTAAACTCCGGTTGCCTGAAAGCGTTTAGGCCGCCACCCCGTGGTTCCCGCGCCTCAGGGAATGAGGCCCAGAACGACTGCCCCGGTGAACACGAACGCAAGGGTGAAAACGACATAGGCGAAGGCCCCGCCATAGGCCGGCCGCCAGCTCTGCCCGATGTTTTGGCCTCTGCGGTCTGTCTGGGTGTTTTGGTAATAGGACATATCGGCCTCCGTCTCACCCTTAATCTATAAAGTTAGTAGACTTTGTCGATTGCTATTTTTCCGCGATCCGCAGAACGAATTTCTCATATCGCGCTGGACATTGGTTTGGCTTGCTGCGTCTGCCCTATCCAGGGGAAACGGCTGCGGAGACGATCACGCCTGGGGTTTCCGTGGTCGTGCTGGAGCCGGCGTGGCGGGGATGCGGCCAGCGAGCTTGGCCATCCGACACGCGCGGGTTAGCATCGCTGCCGGTTCACGCGTGAAGCATCAACAGGAGAAAAAAATGGGCGGAAGGCTGGCGGGCAAGGTTGCCATCATCTCGGGCGGCGCGACGGGCATGGGCGGGGCGGCTTCCGAGCTGTTCGCGGCGGAAGGTGCCAAGGTGGCGATCGTCGACCGCAACGGTGAGGCAGCGGCGGCGACCGCGGCGGCGATCCGCGCCCGCGGCCATGTCGCCGAGCATTTTGTGGCCGATGTTTCCGACGAGGCGCAGGTCGAAGCCGCGGCGAAGGCGGCGGCGGCCAAGCTTGGCCCGGTCACGGTGCTGTTCAATCACGCCGGCACCATCGTCATAAAGCCGTTCCTGGAGACGACGCTCACGGAATGGGACTGGCTGCATGCCGTCAATGTCCGCTCGATGTTCCTGATGACGCGCGCGGTGCTGCCCGGCATGATCGCGGCCGGCGGCGGTTCGATCGTCTGCACCTCGTCGATCTCGGCGGTGGCGGCGACGCCGAACGAGGTGCTCTACGACACCACCAAGGGCGCCTGCCACATGTTCGCCCGCGCCATCGCGGTCGAGTTCCGCGACCGCAACATTCGCTGCAACGCCGTCTGCCCCGGCTTCATCCGCACCCCGCACGGGCTGCGCGAGGTGGCCGACCTAGGGAAACTTGGCGTCGACGTCTCCGACGCGGCACTCGCCGCCCAGCAGGGCCGCATCGGCGAGCCGGAAGAAGTGGCGAAGGCCGCGCTGTTTCTGGCCAGCGACGAATCCAGCTTCGTCAACGGCGCGCATCTCTTCGTCGACAACGCCTTTACGGCGATGTGAAGCGTCCCAAGCTTGGCGCCCTTCCTCTCCCCCGTCGATCGGGGGAGAGGTGTCGAGCGCAGCTCGACGGAGTGGGGTCGACCCTCGACGCGGTGCAGGGAGTTTCCTGCGCATCGGTTGGCGACGATTGCGAGGTGGTTCCCCCGCTCCGTCGCTGCTTCGCAGCGCCACCTCTCCCCCCTCCGGAGGGAGAGGAAAGGGCGCCTACCGCTCTTCCCTTCGAAACGGCTTGAGCAGCGCCGAGGGCGCGACCGCGTTGCGCGACATGAAGGCCATGGCGACGATGGTGAAGATGAAGGGCAGCATCAGGAAGGCTTCGTAGGGGATGTGGCCGAGCCCGCTCGCCTGCATCCTGAGCTGCAGCGCGTCGACGAAGGCGAACAGCAGCGCCGCCCCCGCCGAGCGCCACGGGTCCCAGCGGCCGAACACGACCAGCGCGATCGCCACCCAGCCGCGCCCGGACACTACACCGAACGTGAAGGCGTTGAACTGCGCCATGGTGAGGAATGCGCCGGCAAGGCCCATCAGCGCGCCGCCAAGGATCACAGCCTGGAAGCGCGTGCCAATCACGCTGACGCCGGCCGAGTCAGCGGCGCGCGGGTTCTCGCCGACCATCCGCACGGAGAGCCCCCATGGCGTGCGGTAGAGCACGAAGGCGGCGAGCGGAACGGCGATGATCGCCAGATAGACAAGCGTGAACTGGTTGAACACCGCCGGGCCGAGGATCGGAATGTCCGAAAGCAGCGGGATCGGCTCGGGCTGGAAACCCTTGATGCTCGGTGGCACCGACTGCTGGCCGAAGATCAGCCGGTAGAGGAAATACGCGAGCCCTGAACAGAACAGCGTCACGCCGATGCCACAGACATGTTGGCTTAAGCCCAGCGCCACCGTGAACAGCGCATGCACCGCCCCCATCAGCGCGCCGGTCGCCACGGCCACCAGCACGCCGAGCCACAGGCTGCCGCTGAGGCTGGTGGCGGTGAAGCCGGCCATTGCCGACAACAGAATGATGCCTTCGATGCCGAGATTGAGCACGCCGGCACGCTCGGAAAACATTTCGCCGAGCGTGGCGAAGGCGAGTGGCGTGGCGATGCGGATGATGGCGGCGAGGAAGCCGACCTGGAAAATCTGCTCGAACCCCGCGCTCAT
Organism: Mesorhizobium sp. M4B.F.Ca.ET.089.01.1.1; assembly: GCF_004022605.1. NCBI lineage: Bacteria > Pseudomonadati > Pseudomonadota > Alphaproteobacteria > Hyphomicrobiales > Phyllobacteriaceae > Mesorhizobium > Mesorhizobium sp. M4B.F.Ca.ET.089.01.1.1. The sequence goes on along the minus strand of NZ_RZOS01000063.1, from coordinate 3,572 downwards.
GTCGCTACCCGCCGAATTCGATAGGCGGTGAACAGCAGCGCCACCAGCATGGCAAGCAGCGCCGTGCCCTGGATGACGTCGCTCAGGAAAGCCGGCACGCCGGTCGCCCGCGACATCGCCTCGGCCCCGGTCATCACCGCGGCAAGGAAGAGCGCCGCCGGCACCACGCCGAGCGGATTAAGCCTGGCCAGCATGGCAACGACAATGCCGGAATAGCCGTAGCCGGGCGAAATGTCGCTCATCACCTGGAAATGCACGCCGCCGACCTCGCCGACGCCGGCCAGGCCCGCCAGCGCGCCGGAGAGCAGCGCGGTCGAGATGAGCACGCGCTGCACGTTGATGCCGCCGTAGCGGGCGGCTTCCGGATTCTCGCCGGTGACACGGATGCGGAAGCCGAGCGTCGTGCGTGCGATCAGGAACCAGACCAGGGGCGCCGCGACCAGCGCCGCCACGACGCCGAGATGCAGGCGCGTGCCCTCGAGCAGCACCGGGAAGTTGGCCGAATCCTCGATCGGCGGCGAGATCGGATAGCCGCTGAAGCTGTCCTTCCACGGCCCCTCGATCAGCGCCATCAGCGCGTAATAGATGACCGAGTTGAGCAGCAGCGAACTGACCACGTCGTCGACCTTGAATTTGACGCGCAGCGTCGCCGGCACCAGCGCCACGGCGGCGCCGGCCGCGGCACCCGCCAGCGCCATCAGGAGCATGGCGAGAGTGCCCGGCATCGGGATGGCGCCGACGAAGCAACTCGCCACGGCGCCCGCCAGCAACTGGCCCTCGGCACCGATGTTCCAGAATTTTGCCCGGAAGGCGACCGCCACCGCCAGGCCGGTTAAGATCATCGGCGCGGCGCGCACCAGCGTCTCGGTGATGGCGTAGCTGTCGCCGAGCGAGGCCGACAGCATCACGCCATAAGCCTCGATCACGCCGGCGCCGGCCACCGCTATCAGCCCGCTGCAAAGGACGAGCGCGGCGCCGATCGCAAGCAGCGGCAGCGCCAGATTGAACCAGGCCGGAGTGCTGGTGCGGGCTTCCAGGCGAAACATCAGGCGTGGCCCTCCGCTCGCCAGATGTCGGCGCCGCCCCTCATCCGCCTGCCGGCACCTTCTCCCCGTATAGTGACAGGGAGAAGGGGGCTGGCCGCAGCCGTCACACCCTTCTTGCAACGCTCGCGATTGGCGAAATCATCGATGAAAGCGCCCCTCTCCCCCTCACTATACGGGGAGAGGATGCCGGCAGGCAGGTGAGGGGCGGCGCCGACGTTCGAAATCAGAGGCAAACCCACGCTCTACGCCCTCCCCTCCGCGCCGGTCATCATCAGGCCGAGCCTTGCGACGGTGGCCTCCGCGCCGGCCAGCGTGCCGGCGATGCGGCCCTCATACATGACCGCGATGCGGTCCGAGAGCATCAGCAGCTCTTCCAGATCCTCGCCGATGACGACGATGCCGCAGCCTTTGGCGCGCATGGCGAGGAACTTTTCGTGGATGAAGCGGGCGGCGCCGATATCGAGGCCGCGCGTCGGCTGCGAGACGATCAGCACCTTCGGATCGAAGGCGAGCTCGCGCGCAAGCAGTGCCTTCTGCAGATTGCCGCCGGAGAGCGCGCCAGCGCGCACCATCGGTCCGGGACAGCGTATGTCATAGGCCTTGATCTGGGTTTCGGCGAAAGCGCGGATGGCGGACGGATTGAGCAGACCCTTGCGGCTGAACGCCTCGGTGCCGATGCGCGGCAGCACCATGGAATCGGCAAGCGGCAGGTTGGTGACCAGGCCGGTCGTCATCCGGTCCTCGGGGATGCGGCCAAGGCCGAGTGCCTGCACCACGCGCGGCGAGAATTGCGCAACTGCCTTGCCGGCCATTGTCATCGTGCCGGTTTTCGGTGGCAGCATGCCGGAGATGACATCGGCCAGCGCCCGCTGGCCATTGCCGGAGACGCCGGCGATGCCGAGGATCTCGCCGGAGCGGACGAAGAGCGACACCTCGCGCAGCGGCGTGCCGGCATGGCCCGAGGTCGAGATGCGATCGAGCAGCAGCACGGAGCCGCCCGGTGTCGAAGCCTCTTTGGTCGGCGGCACGATCTCATGACCGCACATCAATCGCGCCATCTCGGACGACGTCGTGTTGGCGGGGTCGTCGACGCGGCCGGCGACCTTGCCGTGCCGCAGCACCACGCAACGGTGGGTCAGCGCTCTCACCTCGTTGAGCTTGTGCGAGATGAAGATGATGCCCAGTCCCTGGCCCGCCATCGAGCGCAGGGCGGCGAACAGGCCGTCGACCTCGCTTGGCGCCAGCACCGCTGTTGGTTCGTCGAGGATCAAAAGCTTGGCGCCGCGAAACAGCGCCTTGATGATCTCCAGCCGCTGCTGCTCGCCGACCGACAGCGCCGAGACCGGCAGGGCGGGATCGAGGCTCAAGCCGTGCTGGCGGCCGATCTCCTTCAGCCGCGCCAGCCCGCCGGCGCGGTCGATGCGGCCTGACTTGCCCGGAATGCCGATCAGGAGGTTCTCCAGCACCGTCAGCCGCGGCGCCAGATGAAAATGCTGGTGCACCATGCCGATGCCGGCGGCGAGCGCGTCTGCCGAACTGTGGATGGCGACCGGCCGGCCCTCGACCAGTATCTCGCCGGCGTCAGGTGCATAGGCGCCGAACAGCACGTTCATCAACGTTGTCTTGCCGGCGCCGTTCTCGCCAAGCAGCCCAAGGATCTCGCCAGGTGCGACGCTGAGATTCACGGCCTCGTTCGCCTTGACGGCGCCGAAGCTCTTGGTGATGCCGCGCATTTCGATGAGTGAGGCGGACAAGGGTGCTCCTGACTGAAGATCCGGCTAACCGCGAAGGGCAACGCGAGGCCCCCCTCTCTGGCCTGCCGGCCATCTCCCCCTCAAGGGGGGAGATCAGATGTCACGCCAGCTTTCGCCAATCTTCTACGTCGCAGGTAAAGCGGTAAGACCGAAACCGCCAATCTCCCCCCTTGAGGGGGAGATGCCCGGCAGGGCAGAGAGGGGGGCTTGGCGCCAACCTCAAGCCGAAGCGCTCAATCCGAAACCGGCGTGTTCTCGTCGACGTCGACGCGGAAATTTCCTTCGAGGATCTCGGCTTTCTTCTTCTCGACCAGCTCCTTGACCTCGGCCGGCAGCGTCTTGTCGAACTTGTGATACGGCGCCAGGAACGAGCCGCCCTTGGCCATGCGCGAGAAGTCGCCATAGTCCTGCGCGGTGAACACACCCGCCTTGACCAGCTTGATCGCCTGCTCGACCGTCGGGTACATGTCCCACACCGGACCGGTGATGACCGTATCCGGGCCGAGGCTCGACTGGTCGGACATGTTGGAGATGGCGAGGATCTTCTTCTCCACCGCCGCTTCGATGACGCCGAAGCGCTCGGCATAGATGACGTCGACGCCGGCATCGATCTGCGCCACGGCTGCTTCCTTGGCCTTCGGCGGATCGAAGAAGGAGCCGATGAAGGCGACCTTCTTCTTGACGTTCGGATTGACCTCCTTGGCGCCGGCGAAGAAGGCGTTGACCAGCCGGTTCACTTCCGGAATGCCCATCGCCGCGACCGCGCCGACCG
>NZ_RZOS01000639.1:0-2480 GCF_004022605.1 Mesorhizobium sp. M4B.F.Ca.ET.089.01.1.1 | reverse complement strand
CCGCCGCCTACCTGACGCTGCCGACCGTGGCCTACTCGCAAGCGATTGGTCTGCCTATCCCCGATGCCAGCGACGAGACCACTGTCCTGGCAGCGGCCTTTCTGATCGGCGTCTCGGCGATGTGGATTTCGGACATCGTGTTCGAATTCATCGTCCGGAAGTTCAAGCCGGCGACCGAAGAGTGAACCCGATGACTGATCGAAAGTGTGCTGATATGAAAAGCGCATGGGGTTTATCGATCAACTTAAGGCCGTTTGGCCGCTCGTGACACAGGCGCCCTGGGGATTTGCGCCGGTAGCGTTTGCCATCCTCGCTTCAGGATGGGCAGTCGGGCGCTTCATGTACAGCCAGCGCATAGCGATCCTGAAGGAACGTATCGAAGCCTACAAGGAGAAGCTTGACGGAGCTTCACCAGAAGAAGCTCACGCGAGAGTCGAGAGGCTGGAGGCCCGAATTCGAGATTTGGAACACGACCCTCGACTATTCTCGCCTGAACAACTCGCCAAGATAGCCGCTGTGCTAAAGCGGCATAAGCCTGGTGCGGTAATTGTATCGCGTGATGGGTCCAGTCTCCTATGCGGGAAGGTGCAAACGCAAATCAGGAAACTGTTCGAACGGCACGGATGGGAAGTACGTCATTGGGCTACGATGGGAGGCGACAAACTGCCAGCAAGCGGCCTTACAATCTATGGCAACACAGGCGACACAGAAACCGACGACGAACTAGTAGTTCGGGAGGCTCTGCAGGCTGCCGGGATCGAGTTTGAACTTAGGCGACAACGCTCGACTGACAAGGAACCGCAGCTGGTGTTCAGCGATATCGATTAGCGCTCAGGTCGTGACGTGACGAAACTATCGCCAACCATTTCCAAGGCCATCAAACAGTGGATGTTCAAGGTCGATCTTACGGACTTGGACGAGGCCTACGCCGGCGCCTTGCAAGGTCTTCAGCATCGCGAAGATGAAGTGGAGACGATGGTTCGTCGTCAACTTGGGCTCGGCCCTCACGACGAATTTCCAGAACCAAATCTCGACGATCCTGATGATCCCATTGGGCAGCTCTACGAGCGCGCGGGTGAGGATAGCGCCCAAGCGCAGCGTGGATCGCACCTAGTTCGGAAAGCGTTCTTGATCGCGCTGTTTCATCTCTGGGAGCGTCATAAGAAACCGCGGATTGCGAGAGAATCGAGGGCAGCGGCGGATCGCAGCCGATTGAACGCCCTCCTAGATCAGCTTGAGCTGGCGGCGAACTGCGCGAAGCATCCACCCGGGAGGTCTGCCAAAGGGATCTACGAGAAACGTCCCGACCTCTTCCCTCGGGTTGCCACCGTGAAGCATGCGAGTGAACGCACACTTGTCATTACGCCTGATGTGCTGAACGAGTTTTTTGAGGCCGTCTGGGCAACCGTCGAGTGACTGCCTTGCGGGCATACGTTTCAAGCGGCTTAGAATTTCGCATTCGCCGCCAGCATCCTGTCCGCCATGACCAAGGCGGACAAGCGCACCCCCGATCAGCAGAAGCAGGGCGAGACCCTTCGTAAAGAGGGGTCGAAGTGGCTTGCGCGCGTCGAGGCGGCCGGTAAGCTCGAAAAGCAGTGGATGGACGACGCCGAAAAAGCGGTGAAGGCCTACACCGGCGAAACCAAGTCCGACGACCTGAGCACGTCCGCCACGCTCGGCAACACCTATGACTTCAACATCCTGTTCGCGAACGTGGAGACAATCGTTCCGGCGATCATCAACAGTCCGCCCGCGCCAGACATCCGCCGACGCTTCGCCGACGAGGATCCGGCCGCGAAGGACGTCGCCGAGCTGATCGAGCGCGCCATTCGCAAGCAGGTCGACGACTCCAAGCTCCAGGTCGAACTGGAAGGGGAGGCGCAAGACAGTTTCCTGGCGGGTCGCGGCATCATCCGGCTTCGGTTCAAGAGCGACATCGTAAAGGACGAGACGACCAATGCAGAGCTTGAGCGAGCGAGCGCAGCCGCTGACGGTGGAGCAAGTGCTGGCGATGCAAAGGTGGGCGACGACGTTCAAGGCGGGGACGACTATTCAGCGCTATCTGGCGCATCTACTGCGGGCGGCCAGTCCGAACGCCTCGCAAACGAGTGCATCGAGTTCGAGGCTGTAAGCTGGCGTGACTACCGGCACGGCCCGGCCAAGCGCTGGAAAGACCGGCCGTGGGACGCATTCCGCTTCGTCGTGCAGCGCGAAGATGAGGGCGCAGTCTTCGACGCCGGGCTGATCAGTATCCAGACCGACGACCAGGAGAAGAAGGCGCGCGGGGAAGGCGACAGCGATCTGTGCGGCTGGGAAATCTGGGACAAGAGCAGTCGCAAGGTCATCTTCATCGACGACAACGGCATTGTGCTGAAGAAGGTCGACGACCCGCTTGGCCTGACCGATTTCTTCCCGATCCCGGCGCCCGTGCAGCCGATCGAACTGACCGGCCGGCTGATGCCGGTCAATCCGTTTTCGAT
>NZ_RZOS01000638.1:0-2497 GCF_004022605.1 Mesorhizobium sp. M4B.F.Ca.ET.089.01.1.1 | reverse complement strand
GGCGCAGGCGGCAACCACCGAAGCGTTGGCTGTAACCGATATCGCGCTGCCAACCTTTCCCGACGAGCAGATGCTGTTTGGCGACGCGACGCCGCAGGCGACTGCCGACCGGCTTGGCCGATTGGTCGGCGAAATCGTCGTCAAGAATGGCGAGGACGCGGCGCTGATCGCCGTCGACGGCGCCTGCCAGTTGGTACCGGCCGTGCATGTCGCCACCCCGGTCGATACCACCGGCGCCGGCGATTCCTTCAACGGCGGCTACCTCGCAGCTCGGCTGGCCGGCCATGGCCCGGCTGAGGCAGCCGAGCGTGCGCACCGCGTCGCCGCCGCGGTCGTGCAAGTGCGCGGCGCGCTTGCGCCATTCGAAACGCTGAGAGCGGCGTTCGGCAACTAGCTAAGGTGTATTGAGATTCAGGTAGGGCCGAGTCGAAGGCGATCGCGAAGCGACCAAACGGTGGTTTTCCGAGAACCGGAGCGGAGCGTACTTCAGCACGTGAGCACCGGAAGCGCAGAAACCAGCGTTCGCAGGCCGGCTTCACCTGAATATCAACGCACCTTCAAGGCAGTCGGAACCGGTACTCGGTGACCTGATGGTAGATCTGCCCCGGCCACAACGTGGCCTGCGGGAAATACGGCCGGTTCGGCGCGTCCGGCCAGACCTGCGCCTCCAGGCAGAGACCCGAAAAGGCCTTGTACTGGCGTCCGTCCAGGCCTGCCGAGGACGGCTGCAGGTACTGGCCGGTATAGAGCTGCAGGCCGGGCTCGGTGGTCCAGACCTCCATTTCGACGCCCGATGAAGCGCCTTGCGCCCAGGCAGCCTGCCTCAACGGCCCGCGAGCCGAGGCCAGGCAGAAATTGAGATCGTAGGGAAGCTGCTCGCCCTCGCTCTCCATGCGCAACGGACGCGCCTGGCGGAAGTCGAAAGGTGTGCCGTCGACCGGCTTGACCACGCCTGTCGGGATCATCTCGCTGTCGACCGGCGTGTAGGCGCCGGCGTTCAGCATCAGCCGATGGTCGAGGATATCGCCGGCGCCGCCGTCGTCGAGGTTGAAATAGGAATGCTGCGCGAGATTGCACAGCGTCGGCTCCTCGGAGGTCGTGGCGGTCAGTTCGACGCTGAGCGTGCCGGGAATCTTGAGCCGGTAGGTGCAGGTCACGTCGAGCGCGCCGGGAAAGCCCATCGTGCCGTCCGGGTCATGCAAGGTCAGCGTGACGAAATCCCGGCCATGGAGCGAGACCGTCCACGGTCGGTGGAAATAGCCTTCCGAGCCGCCATGCAGAGTGTGCTTGTCGAGGAAGTTTCGTTCCGTCTGGTAGCGCTTGCCGGCGATGGTGAAACGGCCGTCGCCAATGCGGTTGGCAAAGCGGCCGACGACGGCGCCGAAGAAGGCCCGGTCCGTCTCATACGGCTCGAAACGGTCGTAGCCCAGCACCAGCGGCGCGTCGTGGCCGGCGAGCCGCAGGTCCTGGATGATCGCGCCAAGCCCGATGATGTTGGCGGAGAGGCCGCCGCCACGAATGGTGAAACGGCGCACGGGTTCGCCCGCCTGCGTCGTGCCGAAGACCTCGCCGTCCTTCATCGTCATGCCCGAAAGTCAGTTCGTTGATCTATTGACCCGGCCGGTCCCGGCCGGGTTTGCAATACAAGAAAGGCAGGCTTTGCGCCTGCTCTTCCGCTTGGTTGTCAGAGGCCCAGGCCGCCGATACACACATATTTGGTGTCGAGATAGTCCTCGATGCCCTGATGTCCGCCTTCCTTGCCGAGGCCGGATTCCTTGACGCCGCCGAAGGGCGCTTCCGGCGTGGTGATCAGGCCCTCATTGACGCCGACCATGCCGTATTTCAGCCCTTCCATGACCCGGAAGGCGCGGCCGAGATCGCCGGTGTAGAAATAGCAGGCGAGGCCGAATTCGGTGTCGTTGGCGAGCGCGATCGCCTCTTCCTCGGTGTCGAACTTGAACACCGGAGCGACCGGGCCGAAGATCTCTTCCTTCATGAAGCGCATCTTCGGCGTCGCATCGGCGATCACCGTCGGCTGGAAGAACGAGCCGCCGAGCGCGTGCCGCTTGCCGCCGGCAACGACCTTGCCGCCCTTCGACGTCGCGTCGGCGATCAGTTCCTCGACCTTCTCGACCGCCTTGTCGTCGATCAGCGGTCCCTGCTGCACGCCCTCTTCCAGACCGGACCCGACCTTCAGATTGTTGCTGGCGACGACCAGCTTGTCGACGAACTTGTCGTAGACGCCGGCCTGCACGAGGAAGCGGTTGGTGCACACGCATGTCTGGCCCGAATTGCGATATTTGGCGGTGATGGCGCCGGCCACGGCGCGATCGATGTCGGCGTCGTCGAAGACGATGAACGGCGCATTGCCGCCGAGCTCCATCGACACTTTCTTGACCGTCACCGACGACTTCTGGATCAGAAGTTTACCGATCTCGGTCGAGCCGGTGAAGGTGATCTTCTTGACCAGCGGATTGGCGCAGATCTCGTCCTGTCT
>NZ_RZOS01000637.1:0-2503 GCF_004022605.1 Mesorhizobium sp. M4B.F.Ca.ET.089.01.1.1 | reverse complement strand
GTTCAGGTCTGCCATCAGCCCATGGCCGACGGCAGCTGGGTGGCCACGCATGAGGACATTACCGCGCTGGTTGCCAATCGACAGATCGTCGACGAGCGCATCTCGCTGCAGACGCTGATCGACTGGGTGCCCGATTATCTCTGGGTCAAGGACACGGAGAGCCGCTTCGTCGTGGCCAACAGGGCGCTTGCGGTCGACAGCGGGCGGGAGAAGACCAGTGACATGATCGGCTTGACCGATTTTGATCTCCATGCCCCGGAACTTGCGCAGAAATTTCGCGCCGTGGAGCAGAACGTGCTCAGCAGCGGCCAACCCATGATCGGCAAGGAAGAGTTCATTGTCGATGCGTCGGGCGCCGGCAAGTGGGTGTCATCGACAAAGGTGCCGTTGCGCAATGCCCGCAATGACATCATCGGTCTGGTCGGCATCGCTCACGATGTCACCGCGCGCAAGCAAGCGGACATCCTCCGGGAGGGGCAGGCGCATATCCTGGAAATGATCGCGATGAGCGCTTTGCTCGAAGACGTGCTCGACCGTCTGATGCGCCTCGTCGAGTCGCAGCTGACCGGGATCTTCGGTTCCGTCCTGCTGCTGGACAAGGACGGCAGCCATTTGCGGCACGGCGGCGCGCCGAGCCTGGCGAAGGAATACACCGCTGCCATCGACGGGATCGCCATCGGCCCCAAGGTTGGATCCTGCGGCACCGCCGTCTATCGGCGGGAGCCGGTCATCGTCGCGGACATCATGCAGGACCCGCTTTGGGAAGAGTACCGTCAGGTGGCGGCGCCCTTCGGCTATCGTTCCTGCTGGTCGACCCCGATCCTGTCGCATCAAGGTGCCGTGCTCGGTGTCTTCGCGATGTATTCGATGACGGTGCGCGAACCGACCGAGGCCGAAACGCGGCTGATCGACTTCACGACACGGATTGCAGGGATCGCCATCGAGCGCAAACTGGCTGAAGACCAGATCCATTTCATGGCCAACCATGATGTGCTGACAGGGCTTCCAAATCGCGCTCTGCTCGAGGACCGGCTCTCGCAGGCTCTGCTCTATGCGCAGCGATACGATCGCTGGGTGACGGTGGTGTTCATCGACCTCGACAATTTCAAACTCGTCAACGATACGCTCGGCCACAATGCCGGCGACGTGCTGCTGAAGACCGTCGCCAACCGCATGGTCGAATGCGTAAGGCCGACCGACACAGTCGTGCGGCTTGGCGGCGACGAGTTCGTCATCGTCCTGTTCGACCAGCCGACGAACGTCGATCTGATCTCGGAGACCCTGCAAGAGATCCGGGCGGCGATCGCGGAGCCGGTTCATCTGGGGAGGCATCGGCTGAGGGCGACGGCCAGCATCGGTATCGCCAACTATCCCAAGGACGGGACGAGCCCGGATCAGCTGCTGGCCAATGCCGATGCCGCAATGTATCGCGCGAAGGAATTCGGCCGCGACAATTTCCAGTTCTACGCTCCCGAGTTCAACACCAGGGCGCATGAGAAATTCCTGCTTCAGGAGGAATTGCGAAATGCCCTGGCGCGCTCGGAGTTCATTCTGCTCTACCAGCCGCAGGTCGATCTTCGCTCAGGAGAGGTCTTTGCAGTCGAAGCCCTGCTGCGCTGGAAGCATCCGACACGAGGCATGGTGGCGCCGGACACGTTCATTCCGACCGCCGAGGAGACCGGGCTGATCGTGCCGATCGGCGACTGGGTCCTGCACGAAGCCTGTCGGCAGAACAAGGCCTGGCAGGATGCCGGTCTGCCGCCCCTGACCGTTTGCGTAAACGTCTCGGCGCGGCAGTTCAGGGAACCGAACCTGATCGGCCGTGTCGTGAACGCACTGACGGACAGCGGCCTGGAGGCCAGATATCTCGAGCTCGAGGTAACCGAGAGCCTTATCATGCAGGACGTCGAATTGGCGGTCGCGACGATGGACGCCTTGCAGAGCCTGGGGGTTCAGATATCGATCGACGATTTCGGAACAGGCTATTCCAGCCTCAGTGCGCTCAAGACCTTTCCCGTGGCGCGGCTGAAGATCGACAAGTCATTCATCAAGGATCTCGCCGCCGACGAGAACGATCAGGCTGTCGCCAGCGCCGTGATTTCGCTGGGTCAGAATCTGCACCTGAGGGTCATTGCCGAGGGCGTCGAGACGGACGACCAGGTGGCCTTCCTGCGCAAGAACAATTGCGATGAAATGCAGGGCTATCATTTCAGCAAGCCGGTCTCTGCCCAGGGCATCGAGAAACTGCTCCACACGGCGAGCGTGGCGGATGACGGCCAAGGCGTTCCGGCGTCGAGAACCCTGACGACAAAACAGGGATAGGCGAGGCCTATCGCCCGAGCACGAGGCTCCAGTAGCGCAGGCTCGGATCGCGGCCGTCGCGCACATAGGCGAGGCCGAAGCGGGAGAAGTCCGGGTCGAGCATGTTGCGGCGGTGGCCGTCCGAATGCATCCCGATGTCGAACAGCTTCTGCTGGTCGAAGCGGCCCTCGGCGGTGTTCTC
>NZ_RZOS01000636.1:0-2522 GCF_004022605.1 Mesorhizobium sp. M4B.F.Ca.ET.089.01.1.1 | reverse complement strand
GCCCTGCGCCGGTTCGGTGGCAGGGAGGCGGCGCGAAGGTCGCGCGGCCATGAACGGGTGGGAGGCGAACGCGGCTTAGCCGGCCGCGGGAGCCGCACCACCAGACTGCAACCGCCGGTGTTTCCCAGAAAGTGGGGCCGGCATGAGAAAAGGCAGGAATAGAGATGGCTAAGAAAGTTGCAGGCCAGCTCAAGCTCCAGGTTGCCGCGGGTTCGGCCACGCCGTCGCCCCCGATCGGCCCGGCGCTTGGTCAGCGCGGCATCAACATCATGGAGTTCTGCAAGGCGTTCAACGCGCAGACCCAGGAACTGGAGAAGGGTTCGCCGATCCCGGTCGTCATCACCTACTACCAGGACAAGTCGTTCACCTTCGTCATGAAGACGCCGCCGGTGAGCTACTTCCTGAAGAAGGCCGCGAACCTGAAGTCGGGCTCGAAGGAGCCGGGCAAGGTCAAGGCCGGCACGATCAGCCGCGACAAGGTGCGCGCGATCGCCGAGCAGAAGATGAAGGACCTGAACGCAAACGACGTCGAAGCGGCCATGCGCATGGTCGAGGGCTCCGCCCGCTCGATGGGCCTGGAAGTGGTGGGCTGAGATCATGGCTAAGATTGCAAAGCGTATCGCCAAGACCCGCGAAGGCATCGATCCGAACAAGTCCTACGCGCTCACTGAAGCGCTGAAGCTGCTCAAGGAGCGGTCTTCGGTCAAGTTCGACGAGACCATCGAAGTCGCGATGAATCTCGGCGTCGACCCGCGCCATGCCGACCAGATGGTCCGCGGCGTGGTCAACCTGCCGAACGGCACCGGCCGCTCGGTGCGCGTTGCCGTGTTCGCGCGCGGCGACAAGGCCGAGGAAGCCAAGGCCGCCGGTGCTGACATCGTCGGCGCCGAGGATCTGGTCGACATCGTCCAGAAGGGCACGATCGATTTCGATCGCTGCATCGCGACGCCGGACATGATGCCGCTCGTCGGCCGTCTGGGTAAGGTGCTCGGCCCGCGCGGCATGATGCCGAACCCGAAGGTCGGCACGGTGACCCCCGATGTCGCCGCGGCCGTCAAGGCCTCGAAGGGTGGCGCCGTCGAGTTCCGCGTCGAGAAGGCCGGCATCGTCCAGGCCGGCGTCGGCAAGGTTTCGTTCGACGTCAAGGCGCTGGAAGAGAATGTGCGTGCCTTCGCCGATGCGGTGAACAAGGCCAAGCCGTCCGGCGCCAAGGGCAACTACGTCAAGAAGGTGTCGGTCACCTCGACGATGGGCCCTGGCCTCAAGCTCGACATCGCGACGCTCGCCGCGTCCTGATACGAACCCTTCCGATCGGCCGCTAACCGGCTGATCCGCAAAGAATTCCGGGCCTCCGACTGGTTGGCGGCCCGGTACCGGAAGCCGAAAGGCTTCCGGACATCCTGTCCGAGATTGCAGGCGGCCCAACAGCCTTAATTCATGTGGGCCTGCATGAGACGGGTGAAGACCCGACAAAGGAGCCAAGGCTCCGATGAAAGGTTCGAACCGTGTTTGCCTTTTGTCTGCGCACCGTCGGCTTGCCGTCGGTGTGGCGAAAGGGGGCAGGATCCTCGAGCGTCGTTCGGGAGATCCGTTACTGGATGGCCCGGCCGGCAAAAAGGCAACCCGACGCCTGTCCTCTAAATGGGAATGTTCCCATCGATGGGGCAGGGGTCAACTGGAGATAGGCAGTGGACAGAGCGGAAAAACGCGAACTCGTCACGGGCCTGAATGATGCGTTTTCGAGCGCTGGTTCAGTCGTCGTGGCCCACTACGCCGGTATCACCGTCGCGCAAATGAACGACCTTCGGTCGAAAATGCGCGCCGCCGGTGGCACCGTCAAAGTCGCGAAGAACCGTCTCGCCAAAATCGCTCTTCAGGGCACGGACTCCGCATCGATCATCGACCTGTTCAAGGGACAGACGCTGATCGCCTATTCGGAGGATCCGATTGCGGCGCCGAAGGTCGCGTCCGATTTCGCCAAGGGAAATGACAAGCTCGTCATTCTCGGCGGCGCAATGGGCACCACCTCGCTCAACGCCGACGGTGTGAAGGCACTCGCCACACTTCCGTCGCTCGACGAGCTGCGCGCCAAGCTGGTTGGCATGATCGCCACGCCGGCAACCCGGATCGCCCAGATCGTCAATGCACCCGCGGCTTCGGTCGCGCGCGTCATCGGCGCTTACGCCCGGAAGGACGAGGCGGCATGAGGCCGTTCCTCGCTATCACAAACACACGTTCGAACCTTACGAAGGAATATGCAAATGGCTGATCTCGCAAAGATCGTAGACGACCTTTCGAAGCTGACCGTCCTCGAGGCGGCTGAGCTGTCGAAGCTCCTGGAAGAGAAGTGGGGCGTTTCGGCTGCCGCTCCGGTGGCGGTTGCCGCTGCTGGCGGCGCTGGTGCCGCTGCCGCTGCTCCGGCCGAAGAGAAGACGGAATTCGACGTCGTTCTCGCCGACGCCGGCGCCCAGAAGATCAACGTCATCAAGGAAGTCCGCGCCATCACCGGCCTTGGCCTCAAG
>NZ_RZOS01000635.1:0-2527 GCF_004022605.1 Mesorhizobium sp. M4B.F.Ca.ET.089.01.1.1 | reverse complement strand
GGCCGAAGCCAATTCGGCGAAATCCAAGATCTGGCTGTCCGGCATCGCCTCCTATGCCGGACGCGGGCTGGCGCTGTCGGGCGGTGTCACCCCGAGCGGACAGCCGGCGCAGCAGCAGCCTAGCGGCCAGCCGACCAGTCAGCCTCCCCAGGCTCCCAACCAGTCGCTGTTCTTCGTCGGCGGCACCTGGAGCACGCCATTCATCTCGCCGATCAGCCGCGGCGTTTCCGGCGAGTAAGTTCGCGCCTGACCCCGACGCCCCCTACCCGCGCTGCGCAGCCTGCTCGTCGCGCTGACGCTGGACCTCGCGCCGCTTGTTGGCGACAGAGGCGATGATGACGCCGACGGCGACGACCGCGATCAGTATGGTGCAGGCGGCGTTGATTTCGGGCGTCACGCCGAGACGGACCTGGCTGTAAATCTTCATCGGCAGCGTGGTGGCGCCCGGCCCCGAGGTGAAGGAGGCAATGACCAGATCGTCGAGCGACAGCGTGAAGGCCAGCATCCAGCCGGAGATGATCGCCGGCAGGATGACCGGCAGTGTGATGTGGAAGAATGTCTTCACCGGCGGCGCGCCGAGATCCATCGCCGCCTCTTCAAGCGACCGGTCGAAGGAAACCAGGCGCGACTGCACGACGACGGCCACGAAGCACATGGTGAAGGTGATGTGGGCGAGCGTCACGGTGAGGAAGCCGCGGTCGAGGCCGACGGCGACGAAGAGCAGGAGCAGCGACAGGCCGGTGATGACTTCCGGCATGACCAGCGGCGCAAAGACCATGCCGGAAAACAGGATGCGCCCCCTGAAGCGCGTGTAGCGCGTCAAGGTGATGGCCGCCAGCGTGCCAAGCACGGTGGCCACGGTGGCCGAGATGACGCCGACGCGCGCCGTCACCCATGTGGCGTCCATCAGGCCCTGATTGTGGAACAGCGATACGTACCATTTGGTCGAGAAGCCGCCCCAGACGGTGACCAGCTTCGATTCGTTGAAGGAAAAGACGATGAGCAGCACGATCGGCAGATAGAGGAAGGCAAAGCCGAGCACGACCGAGGTGATGTTGAAGCGGCTCCAGGTGGCGTTCATCTGCCCTGCTCCTGCGCGCGCGCCTGGGCCTGCTGGAAGAGCATGATCGGCACGATCAGCAGCAGCAGCAGGATGACGGCGACGGCCGACGAAACCGGCCAGTCGCGATTGGCGAAGAACTCGTTCCACAAGGTCTTGCCGATCATCAGAGTCTGCGAACCGCCGAGCAGGTCGGGAATGACGAACTCGCCGACCGCCGGGATGAAGACCAGCAGGCAGCCGGCGATGACGCCGGGCAGCGACAGCGGGAAGGTGATCTTCCAGAAGGCGCTGGTCGGCGGGCAGCCGAGGTCCTTGGCGGCCTCGATCAGCGAATAGTCCATCTTCTCCAGCGACGAATAGAGCGGCAGCACCATGAACGGCAGGTAGGAATAGACGATGCCGATGAAGATCGCCGTGTAGGTGTTGAGGATGATCAGCGGCTGGCTGATGACGCCGGTGGCGAGCAGCAGCTGATTGAGCAGGCCCTCCGGCTTGAGGATACCGATCCAGGCGTAGACGCGGATCAGGAACGAGGTCCAGAACGGCAGGATCACCAGCATCAGCAAGGTCGGCCGGATCGTCGCCGGCGCACGCGCCATGCCGTAGGCGATCGGATAGCCGACGATCAGCGTCAGCACCGTCGAGATCGCGGCGATGATCAGGCTGGTCACATAGGCGTTGAAGTAGAGCGCGTCCTCGGTCAGCCAGGTGTAGTTGTCGACGCCGAGCTGCTTCAGTTGGCCGAAGAAGCCGGAAATGCCGCCGCTGAAATCGAGCACCGGCGTGTAGGGCGGCATCGCGATCGCCGTCGTCGATAGCGAGATCTTGAAGACGATGACGAACGGGATGAGGAAGAAGAACAGCAGCCAGAGATAGGGGACGATGATGACCAGGCGGTTGACGAAGGCCGAACCCAGTCTGGCCAGCGGGGATTTGGCGGCATCGGCTGCCGGCGAGGTTGTTTCAGCGGTTGCGGCGCTCGACATGATCGCCTCTACCGTGCCAGCACAACGCCGGCGTCGGGCCGGAAGGAGACCCAGGCGCGATCGTTCCAGGTCAGCGGATCCTCGCTGACGCGCGAGGCGTTCATGGCGCTCGCGCGCACCATCTGTCCGTCGTCGAGCCGGATGTGATAGACGGTCATGTCGCCGAGATAGGCGACGTCATAGACCTCGCCTTCAAGCGCGTTGACCGCATCGGCCGGCTTCTTCGACGAAACCTTGATCTTCTCCGGCCTGATGGCGAAGACGATGTCGGCGCCGGCGGCGGTATTGCCGCCATTCTCGACGACGATCTGGGCTCCGGTCGCCCCGGTGATGCGCGTCGTGTTCGCCGCCCGCTCGGCGACCTTGCCTTCGAACATGTTCACGTTGCCGACGAAATGCGCCACGAAGCGGGAGGTGGGGGCCTCATAGACTTCCACCGGCGTCGCGACCTGCATCACCTCGCCCTTGTCCATTATGG
>NZ_RZOS01000634.1:0-2545 GCF_004022605.1 Mesorhizobium sp. M4B.F.Ca.ET.089.01.1.1 | reverse complement strand
GACAGATGATGGTCAGAACCTTGGAATTCTGCACGCCAAGACGGGCGCGCAGCGGCAGGCGCTGGCGGTCGGTCGGGCTGCGCACACGGTCGGTCAGCACCTGCTCGCAGACGCGGTTGACGAGGCTCTCGTCGAAATCGTCGCCGATCAGCTTCAGCATCATGTCGAGCGCGGCGGTGCCGCCGGCGCAGGTGTAGATGTTCTGGTCGATCTCGAACAGGTCGGCAAAGACGTTGGCCTTGGGGAAGGCTTCGGAAAAGCCGGGCAGATTCTCCCAATGGATGGCGCAGCGCTTGTTGGACAACAGGCCGGCGGCGGCAAGGATATGCGCGCCGGTGCACAGCCCGCCGACGGCGACGCCACGATTGTATTCCTCGCGCAGCCAGGCGAAGGCCGACTTGTTCTGGTAGCGCTCCACATTGACGCCGCTGCAGACGATGGCCATGTTCGGCCGGTCCGGTCCGGCCATCTTCCTGCGCTCCTCCTCAAGCGAGGTGTTGACGGCGCATTCGACGCCGTTCGAGGCGCGCACCGGCTTGCCGTCGATACTCGCCAGGCGCCAGCTATAGGCCTCGTAGCCAAGCATGCGGTTGGCCGAGCGCAACGGATCGAGCGCCGTCGCGAAGGCGATCATGGTGAAGTCGGGGACGAGGAAAAATACAAACGATCTCTTGATCGGGTGCTTTACGGCATTCACGGGAAACCTCACGCGGCCATGACGCGAACAGGATGTCGCGAATAGCATAGCGACATCAGGAAAAACCATTCCTGTCAATCGCCTAGAGAGGTTTGGGACAATTAAATTTGCGACATGGGTCGCAAATGGGCAATCGCCTGGGGAATAGGCCCCGTTGTGCTACCGGAGCGGGCAGAACGGCCCCTGGGCAAAAGAAACGCCGCTTCGGTCTTGCCGAAGCGGCGGGGAGGTCAACTTCACAGCGTCGGCTGGGAGGCGCCGCGCCTAAAGTCTCAATATCAAGCGACGAAA
This sequence comes from Mesorhizobium sp. M4B.F.Ca.ET.089.01.1.1, assembly GCF_004022605.1. NCBI lineage: Bacteria > Pseudomonadati > Pseudomonadota > Alphaproteobacteria > Hyphomicrobiales > Phyllobacteriaceae > Mesorhizobium > Mesorhizobium sp. M4B.F.Ca.ET.089.01.1.1. The sequence goes on along the minus strand of NZ_RZOS01000634.1, from coordinate 1,557 downwards.
CCGAGGCGCGCGGCGGCCAGGGCGCCGGTCTGGCCGGGCATGGTCTTCGAAAGGCGCTGGCGCTCGAGCGCGGTCGTCAGGTTCATTTCGCGGCGGTGGAACAGGCGGGCAAGAAGCTTCATAATCATCTCCATTCGGTTGCTCAGACGGGTCGCCTTCGCGTGATGGAGTGGGGCAGCTCGTTTGCTGGCGCTGATATAGGCTTGTACGAACGAAAACGAAATCGCAAAAGCGAAGCGCTTGTTATGAAAAGCGACACCGATTGCGACATTTTTGGGCAATGTGCCCAGGATTTACGATTGTTTACAACGCGTTAAATCGAAAAAGCAGCGTTATGCGATTGGTTCATATGCGTCATGCAGCCGTAGCATGGCTCGGAAAAATCATTTGAATGCAAACAAAACAGGCGGTCGGTTAAAATAGAGAGGCCTGCCGGGCTGGGTCCGCCGGGCAGGCCTTCAGGTTTTGATACACACGATTTACTTCGCTCCGGCCCAGGATCCGACACCGTGGCGAGCACCGGTCCTGGCATCGGCGGCTTCCGGCCAGCCGATATCCTTCTGCAGTTCGATCGGCAGCGCATGGATGGCGCGTTCGGTCTGGTAACGGGCGCGGGCCGCGGTGAATTCGGTCGCAAGCCGGCCGATGGAGGAAAGGATGGACATTTCATTCTCCTTTGCGTTGGGCCGGGAGTTGCCCGGCGGCAGTCTGTTTCAGCTTCATTTCTGTCGAATGCAGGTCCGTGCCAGGGTCGTTTGATGGCTGCTTGTGGCAACAGCCTGCTTCGATGGAGTTGACTATCCTCCCAAACTGATGTTCAATCAAACGAAATGGAATGATCGTTCGCATCAGAAAAATTGAAGGCCGATCCCGATGAACGCCCCACTCAATCATCCGCTGCCGCTGCTCGATCTCGATGTCCTGCGCACCTTCGTGGCGATTGCCGAAACCGGCAGCTTCACCACGGCCGCCACCGCCGTCTTCCGTACGCCGTCGGCCGTCTCCATGCAGATCAAGAAGCTGGAGGACATCCTCGGCCGCTCCGTCTTCGCGCGCGACGCGCGCTCGGTGACGCTGACGACGGACGGCGAGCTGCTGCTCGGCTATGCCCGCCGGCTGTTGTCGATCAACCGCGAGGTGGTGTCGAAGTTCATCATCCCCGACATTGTCGGCGTGGTGCGGCTGGGCTCGCCGGACGACTACGGCGAACGCGTGCTGCCGCATGTCCTGAAGCGCTTCGCACAGTCGCATCCCTCGATCGCCGTCGACGTCACCATCGACCAGAGCATCAATCTGCGCCGGCGCATGGACGACCGGGCGCTCGACATCACGCTGCTCACCAACTCCTACAAGACCAGCGCGCTCGGCGCCGAGGTGCTGTTGACCGAACCGATCGTCTGGGCCGGCGCCAAGGGCGGCTGCGCGCATCTGCGCGAGCCGCTGCCGGTGTCGCTGTGGGAGGAGGGCTGCGTGTGGCGGGCCGGCGCCCTCGAGGCGCTCGGCCGCGAGGGCCGCAACTACCGCGTCGCCTATATGAGCGCGCACACGGCCGGCCAG
>NZ_RZOS01000633.1:0-2560 GCF_004022605.1 Mesorhizobium sp. M4B.F.Ca.ET.089.01.1.1 | reverse complement strand
CGGCACGCGCATCGACTCCGACAAATAGAGAAGGCTTTCGAGGATGCTGGCTTCTCGCTAACCCGCGCAGTCCTGCTGGCGACCGACTACGCCACCCCGCAGATACGCGAGCGCCTCTTCGTGGTCGGCCTGAACCGGGATCTATATGGAGAGGCGGCCTGGTCGCCGCCAGCCAAGGTAGTCAGCGCAGAGGGTCGACGGCCGGATGTCCGGGGTGCCATCGGCGATCTCCCAGATGCCACGTTCTTCGACCGCGACCTAAAGCCGGCCGATATTGCGCACCATCCCAACCATTGGTGCATGCGACCGAAATCACCGAAGTTCACGACGCCGGGAGCGCTCCGGCCTGGCGACGGACGCAACCGCAGCTTCAAGACACTGGACTGGCAATCACCAAGCCCAACGGTCGCTTATGGACACCGGGAAGTCCATATCCACCCGGATTGCCACCGCCGGCTGAGCGTCTACGAGGCAATGCTGCTGCAGGGTTTCCCCAAGGACTACGAGCTTCTCGGCAGCCTCTCCTCTCAGATCATCCAGGTGAGCGAGGCGGTGCCTCCTCCGGTTGCCGCAGCAGTCGCGGCCTCAGTGCGCGCGCTCGTCGGGGAGCTGGATACCCGGATTGCGGCGGGGCACGCTGAGAAGCAGCGCGCATGAAATTGAGACGGCGCATCGGCAATCGCCTCGCCACTGACGATTTGAGGCTCACTGCCGAGCTTTGTGCAATGCAGGTCACGAAGAACGTTCTCGACGACGCGGCTCGTCGCAAGATGATGGCGCAGTTCAGATCGAAGGATACCAAGCCCGAGGTCATGGTCCGCCGCGCGCTCCATAGACTAGGGTACCGCTTCCGTCTGCATCGCCGTGACCTCCCCGGTAAGCCGGACATCGTGCTTCCCAGGCATCAGACGATCATACTCGTGCATGGCTGCTTCTGGCACCAGCACAATGGCTGCAGTGATGCGCGAATGCCACGCACCAGGCAGGACTACTGGTCAGCGAAGTTCCGGCGCAACAGCGAGCGAGACGCCGAGACCGCCGCTGCCCTCAAGGCGCTCGGGTGGCGGGTCCTAGTCGTTTGGGAATGCGACGCAAGAAAACCGGAGCTCGACAGCTACTTGGCCTCTGCCCTCGGACATGTCTCAAGCCTTAGTGCGTATTCCGATGAAGCCGGCCACCGATTCCGATTTGAAGCCGGCCAGTCATTCCGATTTCATTCCGGCCGGCGTTCCGATTTGAAGGCGGCCATTTCTCGGACTGATCCTGGGTCTCGTTGATGTTTGGATCGAGTTAGATTTCAGGTCAAGCTTGCGGTATTTCGGTTGCGACAGGCGAGCGCTGTTTTCGCATGCTCTCGCCGGTCAGATCGATGCGATAGGCGTTGTGAACAAGGCGATCCAGGATGGCATCGGCCAGAGTTGGGTTTGCAATTATTTCGTACCAGCGATCCACGGGGACCTGACTTGTGAGGATGGTTGAGCGTCGTTCGTAGCGGTCCTCAATGATCTCCAGGAGATCGCGGCGTTGGTCGTCATTGAGTTTTTCCGGTCCCCAGTCATCGAGGATCAGCAGGTCGGTCCTGGCAAGAGATTTGAGGATCCTGCCGTATCGCCCGTCACCTCTTGCAAGTGCGAGCGTGGCGAACAGCCGGGGAACTCGGTGGTATGTTACGGAGAAATCCTCGCGGCAGGCCTTGTGGCCGAGCGCGCAGGCAAGCCAGCTTTTGCCGACGCCGGCTGGCCCGGTGACAAGAAGACCGTGATGCTTTCTGATCCAGTCGCAGCTGGCAAGCGCCATGAACAGATTGCGGTCGAGACCGCGTGCAGCACGAAAGTCGGCATTCTCGATCTGCGCATCGTGACGCAGCTTGGCAGCTCTGGCGCGGGCCTCGAAACGCTTCTGGCGGCGCATGGTCGCCTCGCGTTCGAGCAGCATGGCAAGCCATTCGCCGTGCTCGAGGCCGCGCGCTTCGGACTGTGCGTCGAGTTCCTGGAAAGCGGTTGCCATGCCGTAAAGGCCGAGCTCTCGCAGCATGTCGATGGTGGGATTGATCAGCATGGGTGTGTCTCCTCAATGAAAGTAATCAGGGCCACGCAGATTGGCGTGATCGACGATGGCGGTTGGTTCGGTGGAATGGCGTGCGGCTTTGTGGTTGGCGATGAGCGAAGCAATGCTCTTGCAGTTCAGGCCACCGATCTCGACGGCGCGGGCTGATACGGCTTCAGCCCGATTGCGCTCGATGTCGCGAAACAGGCGCAGGATGCCCAGGCATGTTCGGAAGCCCTGTTCGGGGTGCGGACGGCTGGCGAGAATAGCGATAACCAAACCTTCGGTCTGCGGCCCAATAGATGCGGCCCAGCGCCGAAAGCGCTCCGGTGTCCATTCGGCATAGCGCCGGTGGGAACTGGGCATGTGATCCGGGTCAGTTCCATGGCGAGGACCTCCATAGCGGCGCTGGTGGACGGCAATGCGCTTGCCGCGGTGGAAGATCTCGATGGTGCGCGCCGTTGCCCTCAGATCGACCTGCTGGCGAATGAGGCTGTGCGGCACGGAATAAAAG
>NZ_RZOS01000632.1:0-2561 GCF_004022605.1 Mesorhizobium sp. M4B.F.Ca.ET.089.01.1.1 | reverse complement strand
CGCTAGGCAAGAGCGAGGATCAGCTTCGCCGCTGGGAACATCCCCGGAAACGGGCCATCAACAACATGATTGAGGAGATCGGCGACAAGGAGCTTGCCGACATCACCGCCGACGACATGCTCGACTTCCGTGAAACGTGGGGAGAGCGGATCACGGCCGGGGACGCACTGCCCGGAACGGCAAACAAGGATTTCCAGCATATCGGCAATATCCTCCGCACTGTCGTCAAGATGAAGCGACTAGGGCTGGTTCTGCCGCTCGACGGCCTTACCTTCAAAGACGACAAGGAACGGACGAAACCGCCGTTCTCAGTCGAATGGATCAAGACGAAGCTGCTTGCTCCCGGCGCACTGGACAGCTTGAACACCGAAGCCCGTTGCATTCTGCTCGGCATGATCAACACCGGCTATCGCCCCGGTGAAGCGGCTGGGCTCTTGCCGCACCACATCCGCCTTGACGGGGACGTGCCGCACATCTCGATTGAGCCGGAGGGCAGGCAGCTAAAAAACAAGGTCTCGAAACGCGTCATTCCACTGGTAGGCGTGTCGCTCGAAGCCTTCAGGCAATGCCCGAAGGGCTTCCCGCGCTATCGGGAGTCCAGCGCCGGCCTTAGCGCCACCGTGAACAGCTTCCTCCGGGAGAACGGACTATTGGAGACCGAAGAGCATACGCTCTACAGCCTAAGACATTCTTGGGAAGATCGGGCACTAGCGGCCGGGATCGATGAGCGTGTCAGGCGCGACCTGTTCGGCCATACGCTGGACCGCGAACGTTATGGCGAGGGCGCGACACTGGCGCACAAGCGCGACGTTCTTCAAGCTATGGCCCTTTGAGCGGCGACGATTGCCCGCGCCTTGGCGATGGGGTCTCCCCTCGCCTCTTCGGCCGCGATCTCTGCCTCTAGCCGCGTGAAGATCGGCGCGTAGATCGCATCTTCGACCACAAGCCCTGCAACGAACGCGTGGGCGGCTTTAAGCCGGGCCAACATGGACCCGTTGTCATCGGCTGTGGTCGAAGGATGCAGCATGGCTTGGGTCTTATTTTGAAACTGGTTGCAAGCTCAGCGGCGCGCTAGGTGCGCACCCACCCAGATCGCAGGCCACACCGCCAAGAACAGCGCCGCCGCGACCAACGCGGCCGGGCGGAACCGCAAGAGATCGGCGACCACGGCGCGTGAGTTGGTTGTAAGGGCCGGGCCGCGATTGGTGCAAATCCCCTGAAGAAAAAACAGGCCGCCGCCCACCCAAGCCGCGCTTGCTAATAAAATCACGTCCAGTGTTGTCATCGGAAATCCCCGTCTGTTTTGAGCAAGAACGGAGGTTAAGGCAGTTTTTCAGAATAACAACCGCTCCGCCGTACTGGCATAACGGCTCTTTCGTCTGCGGACGATGTCTTCGTCAACAGGGGTAGAAGGCGATTTTGCAACTTGTTGCAACGCTTTTTTCCGAGGCCGAACTTGACAATACTGGGAATGGCCGGTCGGCCGTGCTATACAAAATGCGCGCAGGGCTCACGTGGCGCAAACGTGAGCTTTTTTTAGACAGCCGGTCCCGTGAATTTGCTGGACCTTAGACTCGGGACCGGCCGTCACCCGATATTAAGGTCCAACGATCATGTCTCAGGCCGCTTCACGCCCACAGTCCGCCGACGCCAGCAACGCCCCGAAGAACTGGCGAATGCATGGACATCACCATCCAGACGGCAGCAACAATCCATTGACTTCGCCATTGGGCCAGCAAGGCGTCATGCGGCAGTTCTTCCGCGTCTGGCGCTCTGGGCTGTCTCTAGGTGAACGCGACCTTTTCGGCTTCATCCTCGATTGCACTGTGAATTGGGGAAAGACCAGTTGCCGGCTCACCTACAGGAATATTGCACAGGCAGGCGGCTCCACTGAGACGCGTGCCCGTAGCTTTCTCAAAGCTCTGGAAAACAAGGGTGCCATCACCGTCACGCAATTCCCCGGCGATCCGAAGGGAATGCTCATTGAAGTGAACATAGACTGGGAACCGGCCGGCAAGTGCCAAGTAAAGAACAGTGCCGCCCCGGCTCCCAAGCGCAAGCCTCTCACGACAAATACAATCGATCAGGCGCTGTACCACGCATACGACGATGCTCGGTCATGGCCGGAAAAGCACCGCCGCGAAACGGCGCAGTGCATCGTGGCAATCTGCTCAAACGACAAACTGGACGTGGACAACGCCATCCTGTTTGCCAAGAACATAGCGATGGCATGGCCCGGCTTTGTTATGCGCAACGAAGCTCCGAAGCACCCTGACGCCGGCTTCATCCGCAAGCACGCCACGGGGTGGCTTGTTCAATTTCGGGAGAACTATGATCTACCCCCACTCAAAAGAGACGGGGTAACCCCCACTCAAATGCGAGGGGGTTCGGGGTCTACCCCCACTCAAACGCGAGGGGCTGACCCCCGCTCAAATGAGGGGGCCATTATAGGAGAAGGTCAACAGGAGAAAAAAGAACAGGAGAAATCTAAATCGGCAACCGCTTCGCGGCCAGCCGATGCCCCGGCTCCGGCGAAAGAAACCGCTCATCCTATCCGGCAA
>NZ_RZOS01000631.1:0-2592 GCF_004022605.1 Mesorhizobium sp. M4B.F.Ca.ET.089.01.1.1 | reverse complement strand
GCGCAAGGTCAGCGCGATGCCGGCATTGACCGCCGTGCGCACTCCGGCAAGGCTGGCGCTGCCGGCGGCGATGCGGTAGCGGCGGCCCGCCGCGTCGAGGGCGGCGAGCGCCGCTTCGCGAAAGCCGCACTGCGGGTCGAGCAGCGCCAGCGGCAAGACGTCTTCGCGCGCGGCGAGCCCCTTCTGCGAGCAGAGCCAGAGCATCGGCTCGCCGATCACGGCAACCTCGTCGGGGCCCGGTGACTGGCGCATGGTGATCGCCAGATCGAGATCGCCGGCCTGCAGCGCCTGTCCGAGCTCGATGGAGCGGCCGACGCGCAATTCGATCCGGACGCGCGGATGGCTGACGGCGAAGGCGCGCAGCAGTTCCGGCAGGCCGCGATCAGCGAAATCCTGCGTCGTGCCGACGGCGAGGCGGCCGTCGGCACGCGCGCCCTTCAGCGCCAGCAAGGCCTCGGTGTGGACGGCGAGGATGCGCCTGGCATGGCCGACCAGATCCTCGCCGGCCGGCGTCAAGCCGCGCCCCCTGCCCTGGGGAGCAAGCAGCGGTTCGCCGACGATCTCCTCCAACCGCTGCATCTGCGCCGTCACCGCCGGAGGCGAGCGGCCGACGGTGGAAGCCGCCTTCGCCAGCGAACCGCCATCGACGAAAGCAAGGAAGGTTTTGAGAAGGTCTGGGTCGAGCGTTTGCATAGTTCGATGATATCGAATCTTTTCTTCAAAACAATTCGATTTTTTTGATTCGAGGCTCGTGACATGGTTTCTTCCAAGGGCGAGGAAGCGCCGCTCACAACGAGGAGAAAGAAAATGCCGATCATCAATGTCAGCGTCACCGGCAAGCCCGACGCCGCACTCTCTGCCGCCATCGCCAGGGAGGTGACCGAGCTCACCGCGACGCATCTGCGCAAGGATCCGACCATCACCGCGGTCGCGATCAGCTATTTCGATCCCCAGCACTGGTTCGCCGGCGGCAAGTCGCTCGCAGAGCACGGCACCAACACCTTCTGGCTCGATATCAAAGTGGTGGACGGCACCAACACCAAGCTGGAGCTCGAGGCCTATCTCAAGGCGATCTTCGCCGCCTTCGGCCGCCTGCTGGGTGGCGTCCACGAAGAAAGCTATGCCTTCGTGCATGAAGTGCCGGCAGCCGCCTATGGCTATGGCGGCAAGACGCAGGAGTTCCGCTTCATCAGCGGGAGGTTGAACGCGGCGTAAAGTGCGCTCCCCCTTCTCCCCCTTGTGGGGAGCAGGTGGACCGGCGCGTAGCGCCGAGACGGATGTGGGTGTTGGAAGAAACTCGACCTCGAAAACTCCAATGCTTTTAGGCACCTACATCTTCAAAACAGTGATCCGTCCAACACCCCTCATCCGACCGAGCTTCGCTCGGCCACCTTCTCCCACAAGGAGAGAAGGCTAGAGGGCACTCAGTCCACATTGACGTCGCCCCCACTTCCGCTACCCTCTGGCGCCGAAGCGGCCACTCAAGAGCCGCGACGTGGAGGACGTTGGGAGAGCGCGGCAATGATCCTGACCCTGGCGCTGCTTGCAGGCCTCGTCGCGGCCTGGCTTTTGATCGGCGTGCTGGAATCGGTGCGCCTCGGCCTGCGTTTCACGCAGGCGTTGCTCTATGTGCCGTTCAAGCTCGCCTACCGCATCGCCGACGAGCGCATCCGCATCGCCCGCAATGCCAAGGCACCGGTCATCTACGTGATTTCGCACCAGTCGCGCATCGAGCCGGCGCTGATGCTGTCGCTGCTGCCGGACGACACGCTGCACATCCTCGACGACGCCTCGGCGCGCTCGCCCTGGCTGGAGCCATGGCGCGAGCTTGGCCGCACCATCGCCTTCAACGCCGAGCATGTCTTCGTCAGCCGGCGGCTGGTACGGGTCTTGAAAGGCAAGGGCAAGCTTGCCGTCTACCTGCCCGATGCGGTCGAGCCTGATATCAAATCGTTCCGCCTGTTCCGCGCCATTACCCGCATCGCCATGCAGGCCGACGCCAGCATCGTGCCGATCTTCGTCGCCCGCGCCCGCGACCTGCCGGCATCGCTGACCCCGGCCGACAGGGCGCCGCGCCACTGGTTTCCGCGCCTTTCGGTGAGCGTGCTGGAGCCGATGACGATTGCCGAGCTGGCGGCGCGCAATCCCGACCAGGCCTCCAACACCAACGCGCTGTTCGACCGCTTCGCGGAAGCCAGGCTGTTCGGCACCAATCTCGACCGCGGCCTGTTCCTCGCCATTCGCGACGCGGCAACCAGGGTCGGCGCCTCGCATCCGATCATCGAGGACGTCATCTCGGGCGCGCTGAGCTACCGCAAGATGTTCATCGGCGCGCGCGTCCTGGGGCGCCGCTTCGAAGCGGTGACGGCGCCGGGCGAGGCGGTCGGCCTGCTGCTGCCCAACGCCAATGGCGTGGTGCTGTCCTTCGTCGGCCTGATCTCGGCCGGCCGGGTTGCGGCGATGATCAACTACACGGCGGGACCGGCGAGCGTCACCGCCGCCGTGCGTACCGCCGTCATCAGAACGGTCGTGTCGTCCCGCGCCTTCATCGAGAAGGCTGGGCTCGCCGACATCGTCGAGGCGGTCGAGGCA
>NZ_RZOS01000630.1:0-2594 GCF_004022605.1 Mesorhizobium sp. M4B.F.Ca.ET.089.01.1.1 | reverse complement strand
CTCGCTGATGGTGCGGAAAGCATCGGGGCTCTTGTCCATGGGCGAATCCTCCGCTGGACGGCGATCGGGCCAATTGCTGCCGAATCGAGCCTTATTTCAGCGGTTTATGGAACAATATTCAAGCCCGACGTCAAAACGCGCGGACATTATCAACCGGGCATTTGCGGCGGCTACTTGCCGCCCTTGGCCTTGCTGTTCTGGTGCGAGCGCAAGATGCGGCTCTTGAGCACGTTCGACGACTTGAAGGTCATCACCCGTCGCGGCAGGATCGGCACTTCCTCGCCGGTCTTGGGATTGCGGCCGATGCGCTCGTTCTTGGAGCGGACATGGAAAGTCGCGAAGGATGAGAGCTTGACCGTCTCGCCGCGCACGATGGCTTCGCAAATTTCATCCAGCACCGCTTCAACGAGCTCGGCCGATTCAGTTCTCGACAAGCCAACCTTGCGGTAAACGGCTTCGGCAAGGTCGGCGCGCGTAAGTGTCTTTCCCCCCATGCGACCGTCCCATCAGCTCAAAAACATAAATCGGTACAAGCAACGGCAGAGCCTAAGTAATTGATCCGTCAAGGTCAAGGACCGAACCCTTCCGTTCGGCACTTACCAGCGGACCAAAACCGCGCCCCAGGTGAAACCCCCGCCCATCGCCTCGAGCAGCACCAGATCACCCTTCTTGATGCGGCCGTCGGCGACGGCCACTGACAGCGCCAGCGGCACGGACGCAGCCGACGTGTTACCGTGCAAATCGACCGTAACCACCACTTTTTGCTCGGCGATCCCGAGCTTCTTGGCGGAAGCGTCAATAATCCGTTTATTGGCCTGATGCGGCACGAACCAGTCGAGATCGTCGGCGGTGATGCCGGCCTGCGAGAACGTCGCCTCGATGACGTCGGTGATCATGCCGACCGCATGCTTGAACACCTCGCGGCCCTCCATCCTGAGATGGCCGACGGTGCCGGTGGTCGAAGGCCCGCCATCGACGAACAGCTTCTCCTTGTGGACGCCGTCGGAGCGCAGGCTCGCCGCCAGCACGCCGCGGTCGGCGATGGTGCCGGTCCCCTCGCCGGCTTCCAGCACCAGCGCGCCGGCGCCGTCGCCGAACAGGACGCAGGTCGAGCGGTCGTTCCAGTCGAGGATGCGCGAGAAGGTCTCGGAGCCGATGACGAGCACCCGCTTGGCCAGGCCGCCGCGAATGTAGAGGTCGGCGGTCGCCACCGCGTAGACGAAGCCTGAGCAGACCGCCTGCATGTCGAAGGCAAAGCCGTGATGCATGCCGAGCCGGTTCTGGATCTCGACCGCGGTCGCCGGAAAGGTATTGTTGGGCGTCGAGGTCGCCAGCACGATCAGGTCGATGTCGGCGGGCGTCAGACCGGCGCTGTCGAGCGCCGCGCGCGCGGCCGCCTCGCCGAGCGAGGCGGTGGTCTCGTCATCGGCCGCGACATGGCGCTGGCGGATGCCGGTGCGCTGGACGATCCACTCGTCGGAGGTCTCGACCATGCCTTCGAAATCGGCATTCTTCATGATGCGGCGGGGCAGCGCGGCGCCGGAGCCGCGCACGACTGATCTGATCAAAGCTCTTTCCTATTCCTTTGCGTCGACGACGACGTCGGATTTCCTGTTTGCCTGGGCATGCGGATTGCGCGCATGGAACAGATCGAGATCGGCCTCGATGCGGTCAAGTAGATTGTTGCGCACCATGTCGTAGCCAAGCTCGATTGCCGCCGCGAAGCCGTCCGAATCGGCGCCGCCATGGCTCTTCACGACAATGCCGTTGAGGCCGAGGAAGACACCGCCATTGGAGCGGCCGACATCCATCTTCTCGCGCAGCCGGTCGAAGGCGCCCTTGGCGAAGACATAGCCGATCCTGGCCATCAGCGTACGGCTCATGGCGGCGCGCAGATAGCCGCCGATCTGCCTGGCGGTCCCTTCCGCGGTCTTGAGCGCGATGTTGCCGGCGAAGCCTTCGGTGACGACGACGTCGACCGTGCCCTTGCCGATATCGTCGCCTTCGACGAAGCCGCGATAGTTCATCGATGCCATGTTGGCCTCGCGCAGCATGCGCCCGGCCTCCTTGACCTCTTCCTGGCCCTTGATCTCCTCGACGCCGACATTGAGCAGACCGACGCTCGGACGGTCGATGCCGAAGATCGAGCGCGCCATGCCGGTGCCCAGAATGGCGAAATCGATGAGCTGGTGCGCATCCGCGCCAATGGTGGCGCCGACATCCAGCACCACGCTTTCGCCGCGCGTCGTCGGCCAGATCGCCGCGATCGCCGGACGGTCGATGGTCGCCATCGTGCGGAGGCAGAATTTCGACATCGCCATCAGCGCGCCGGTGTTGCCGGCCGAGATGCAGGCCTGCGCTGTGCCGGACTTCACCGCCTCGACCGCCTTCCACATCGATGACTTCCAGCGGCCATGGCGCAGCGCCTGGCTCGGCTTGTCGTCCATGCGGACCGCGATCTCGCAATGCACGAACTCGCTCACCTCGGCGAGCTTGGGGAATTTGGCCAGCTCGGGACGCACCGCATCCTCGCGGCCATAAATGATGAAGCGGATGTCGGGACGACGGATGGCGACCGTCATGAGCACCGGGAT
>NZ_RZOS01000062.1:0-19973 GCF_004022605.1 Mesorhizobium sp. M4B.F.Ca.ET.089.01.1.1 | reverse complement strand
ATACGGGGAGAAGGTGCCGGCAGGCGGATGAGGGGCGGCGCCAACATTTGAAGGGATGGGCCACCGGCTCTGCTTGACAGGTTTGCGCTGCCCCTCATTGCCCTGCCGGGCATTTCTCCCCGTATAGTGACGGGGAGAAAGACGCTCTCAATCGTAAGTCAGATCCGTCGCCTTGCCGCCGAACACCCGGTAGGCATAGAACGAATAGAAGATGATGATCGGCAGCACCACGACGACGCCGACGAGGATCACGATCAGGCTTTCCGGCGCTGAGGCGGCCTGCCAGATGGTCAGCTTGTCGGGCACGACGAACGGGTAGAACGACCAGGCGAGGCCGGCGAAGCCGAGCGCGAAGATGGCGGCGAGCGTCAGGAACGGCGTCAGCGCGTGGCGATCGTTCGGCTTCGGCAGATGGAAGGTCTGCCGCCACAGCCAGACGAACAGCAGCGCCGACAGGATCGGCAGCGGCGAGAGATAGAGGATCTCCGGAAAGAGGAACCATTTGTCGAAGATGCGCGGGCTGGCGAAGGGCGTCGCCAGGGACACCGCGACCATGCCGAGCGCGGCCAGCACCAGCGCCGTGCGCAGCCAGCGCACCGCCTTCTTCTGCAATTCGCCCTCGGTCTTGTAGATCAGCCAGGCCGAGCCCATCGCCGCATAGGCGGCCGACAGGCAGAGCGCCACCAGCGCGCCGAAGGCGATGCCGCCGAGGCCGACGTCGAGGCCGAGCACGTAGACGCCCAGCATATAGCCCTGCGCCAGCGAGGCGACGGCCGAGCCGAGGAAGAAGATGCGGTTCCAGCGGTGCTTGCTGCCGGCCGGCACCTTGGCGCGGAAGTCGAAGGCGACGCCGCGCAGGATCAGGCCGACCAGCAGCACGAAGACCGGAATGTAGAGCGCGCTGAGGATGGTGCCATGCGCCAGCGGGAAGGCGACCAGCAGCAGGCCGACGGCCAGCACCAGCCAGGTCTCGTTAGCGTCCCAGAACGGACCGATGGCGGCGATCATGGTGTCCTGCTCGTGGTCGTCGGCGGCGGCGAACAGGATGCCGATGCCGAGATCGAAACCGTCGAGGATGACGTAGATCAGAATGGCGAGGCCCATCAGGCCGGCGAAGATCAAGGGAAGCAGGGTTGGCCAGTCATAGGTCATTTTCTTCTCCTCGCGCGCCAGTCTCGATTGCCGAGGTCGGCGCCGCCCCTCATCTCCCTGCCGGGACCTTCTCCCCGTATGGTGACGGGGAGAAGGGGGCTGGCCGCAACAACAGCGTACTTCCTGCAACGTCGGCGATTGGCGAAACCAGCGATGGGAGCGCCCCTCTCCCCGTCCCTATACGGGGAGAGGATGCCGGCAGGCAGGTGAGGGGCAGCGCCAGCGTCCGGCGTCGAGTCAAGATTTCTTCGCAGTTCGACCACTGCTCTCACTCTCCTGCCGCCGGCTGCGACATGGCGGCGTTCATGACGCCCGGCAGCGGCGAGGCGTCGCCATCCTTGGCCGCCTTCAGCGCCAGGTGCACCAGCACGCCGAGATAGGCGATCAGCAAAGCCAAGTAGAGGACGAGATAGATGGCGAGCGTCAGCGCGACATGGCTGCCGGCGACCGGGCCGACGGCATCGGCGGTCCTCAGCACGCCGGTGACCAGCCAGGGCTGGCGGCCGATCTCGGTGGTGTACCAGCCGGCCAGCGTCGCCACCCAGCCGGAGATCGTCATCGGCACCATCAGCAGCGCCAGCGGCCTCGGCAGGCTGTGGCGGCGCTTGAGGAAGAAGGCCGCCGACCAGGAGACGACCAGCATCAGGATGCCGGTGCCGACCATGATGCGAAAACCCCAGAACACCGGGAAGACCGGCGGGTGGTTGCCGGGATAGTCGTTCAGCCCCGGCACGACGCCGCTGGTTGAGTGCCTCAGCACGAGGCTGGCGCCGTCGGGGATGGCGACCTCGAATTTGTTCTCCCGGGCCGCCTCGTCGGGAAGCGCGAACAGCACCAGCGGCACGTTGGGGCCGGTGTTCCAGTTGGCTTCCATGGCGGCGATCTTCTGCGGCTGGTGCTCCAGCGTGTTCAGGCCGTGCTGGTCGCCGGCGAAAATCTGGATCGGGATCAGGATGGCGGCGGTGAAGACGCCGGTGCGCAGCGCCTTCCACATCGATTCCGAGCGGTCGCCGGTGAGATAGCGCAGCGCCGACAGGCCGGCGATGAGGAAGGAGACTGTCAGCCCCGAGGCAAGCAGCATATGGACCAGGCGGTAGGGCATCGACGGGTTGAAGACGATCGCCCACCAGTCGACGGCATGCGCCTTGCCGTCGCGCATCTCGAAGCCGGCCGGCGTCTGCATCCAGGAATTGAGCGCGATGATCCAGAAGGCGGAGACCGTGGTGCCGCCGGCGACCAGCACGGTGGCCAAAGTGTGGATGCGGTTGGAGACGCGGCGGAAGCCGAACAGCATGATGCCGAGGAAGGCCGCCTCGAGGAAGAAGGCGGTGAGGATCTCATAGGCGAGCAGCGGCCCGGCGATGTTGCCGACGGTCTCCATGTAGCCGGGCCAGTTGGTGCCGAACTGGAAGCTCATGGTGACGCCCGAGACCACGCCCATGGCGAAGGACAAAGCGAACACCTTCACCCAGGTGAAATAGGCGCGCATCCAGGCGGAATCGCCGGTGCGGTTGTAACGCAGCTTGAAGAACAGCAGCACCCAGCCGAGTGCAATGGTGATCGCCGGAAACAGGATATGGAACGAAATATTCGCGCCGAACTGGATGCGCGACAGAATGAGCGGGTCCATGGGCGACTCCGGCTGCTGCTTATGCCTCACAGAATAGGGCGCTGACGCGGTCCGGTCAAAGCGGCGTGGCGCCACGCGGGGCGCGTTGTCGCAGCAGTTCGGGCGAAAGCGTCAGCGCCCGATCGGGGAATGATTGTCCAGAATTGTCAGGAGCGGCATTGACTTCCGGACGCTGGCACCGACATTCAGCGCAATAAAAATCCGCTTTCAAGCAGCCGTTTTCAGCCATGCCATCCATTATCTCGATTGCCGGGGTGACCAAGACCTACGCCACCGGTTTCAAGGCCTTGAAGGAAATCAACCTCGACATCGAGCGCGGCGAGATCTTCGCGCTGCTCGGGCCGAACGGCGCCGGCAAGACGACGCTGATCTCGATCGTCTGCGGCATCGTCAACCGTTCGTCCGGAACGGTCACGGTCGACGGCCACGACATTGCCCGCGACTACCGCGCTGCGCGCAGCCTGATCGGGCTGGTGCCGCAGGAACTGACCATCGACGCCTTCGAGACCGTCTGGGCGACGGTCAACTACAGCCGCGGCCTGTTCGGCAAGCCGCCCAACAAGGCGTTCGTCGAGAAGGTGCTGCGCGACCTCTCGCTGTGGGAGAAGAAGGACGCCAAGGCGATCACGCTGTCGGGCGGCATGAAGCGCCGGCTGATGATCGCCAAGGCGCTGTCGCACGAGCCGCGGGTGCTCTTCCTCGACGAGCCGACGGCCGGCGTCGACGTCGAACTGCGCCAGGACATGTGGGCGATGGTGCGCCGGCTGCGCGAGGACGGCGTCACCATCATCCTGACCACCCACTACATCGAGGAAGCCGAGGCGATGGCCGACCGCGTCGGCGTCATCAACCGCGGCGAGATCGTGCTGGTCGACGACAAGGCCGAGCTGATGCGCAAGCTCGGCCGCAAGCGGCTGATGCTGGAGCTGCGCAGTCCGCTCGCCGCCATCCCGGAGAGCTTCTCGCGCTACGCGCTGGAGCTGTCGCCCAATGGCGATCAATTGACCTACACCTACGACAACCAGAGCGACCGGCCGGGCGTCGCCTCGCTGATCCGTGACCTCGAGGCGGCGGGCATCCAGTTCCGCGACATCGACACGGAGAACAGCTCGCTGGAGGAGATCTTCGTCAACCTGCTGAGGCAAGAGCCATGAATCTGCGCGCCGTCTGGGCCATCTACCGGGTGGAAATGGCGCGCGCGCTGCGCACCGTGCTGCAGAGCATCATTTCGCCGGTGATCTCGACCTCGCTTTATTTCGTCGTCTTCGGCTCGGCCATCGGCTCGCGCATCACCGAGATCGACGGCATCAGCTACGGCGCCTTCATCGTGCCGGGGCTGATCATGCTGTCGCTGCTGACGCAGTCGATCTCGAATGCCTCCTTCGCCATCTATTTCCCGAAATTCGTCGGCTCGATCTACGAGCTGCTTTCGGCGCCGGTGTCCTATCTGGAGATCGTCATCGCCTATGTCGGGGGTGCCGCGACCAAGTCGATCGTGCTCGGCCTGATCATCCTGGCCACCGCCTCGCTGTTCGTGCCGCTGCATATCGAGCATCCGTTCTGGATGCTCGCCTTCCTGGTGCTGACGGCGGTGACCTTCAGCCTGTTCGGCTTCATCATCGGCATCTGGGCGAAGAGCTTCGAGCAATTGCAGCTGGTGCCGCTGCTGATCATCACGCCGCTGACCTTCCTCGGCGGCAGCTTCTATTCGATCAACATGCTGCCCGGCATCTGGCGCACGGTGACGCTGTTCAACCCGGTCGTCTACCTGATCAGCGGGTTCCGCTGGAGTTTCTACGGCAAGTCGGACGTCTCGGTCGGCATCAGCCTCGGCATGACCGTGGTGTTCCTGGGCGTCTGCATCGCGATCGTCGCCTGGATATTCAGGACCGGGTATCGATTGCGGAACTGACCGGCAGGTCAGATGGCCTTCACCAGCCGCAGCAGCCCCAGCATCTCGACAAGCGTCCCCCGGCGGAAGGCGACATAGATCGGCTGTTCCTGGCCGTGAAAACGGCGCTTGAAGGCCGCCTGGCCCTGCAGGTTGAACTTCGAGCGATTGACCCAGGCGGAGCCGTAGGCGCGCTGGAAGGTGCTGCGCCAGAAGCTCGATTCGGCAAAGCCGCTGGCCTCGATGTCGACCAGCGGCGACAGACCCAGCGTGACGACGGACTTGCCCTCCTCGCGAAAGCGGTCGACGGCGAATTTGGTCAGGCCGATCTCGGCATGCGGCGTGGCGTCGATATGCTTGCGCTTGAAGGCGGTGGTGTAGCCGATGACCTTGCCGTCGCGAAACAGCGGATCGAAATCGAGCAGGGCGACCAGCTCGCCCTCCGGCCCATGCAGCACGAAGCGGCGCATGTCGGCGCCGAGATGGTCGGCGAAGGGCCGGTTGAGGAAGCCCATCTCCCAGCGCTTGACGATGCGCTCGCCGCGCCAGTTCTCCGACAGCCGGGCGATCTCGTCGAGGAAGATGTTGCGCCTGTCCTCCTCGAAGGAAAAACCCTTCTTCGACAGCCAGCGTTCGGAATAGCGCACCGTCTCGTTGCGCTTGCCGGAGAAATTGTGCGCTGGCAGGTGCAGCCTGGTGTCGATGCCGAGGCGATTGATCCGGTAGCCGAGACCGGCCAGCACCCGCGCGGTATCGGCGCCGATCTGCACGAACCAGGGATCGCCTGCGGCCTCGACGAAGCGCTTGATATAGGCCGGCCGCTCGGCCGGATGGGCCACCGGATCGCCGAGCGCGAAATGGTGCTTCATCTTGGTGCCGAAGGCGATGTAGCCGTCGCCATCGCTGAAATAGGACAGTTTCTGCTGCACGGCGGTGGAATAGGCGAGCGAGAAATCGCCATGCCGACGCACCAGCGCCAGGCGCTCGAGATGCGTCAGGTCGCGCCGCGGAACCTTGGGTGCTGCGCCTTCGAGAAACCTGTCAATGTGGATCCGCAGGGAGGGCATGAGGTTCCGCGTGCCGATAGATGGAGACCCGTCGACCCGCAGGCCCGAATCAGTCGCCTTAGCACGGTCAATCATACCGCGCAGGCGCCATATAGGATGCAATCGGCACCGACAGAAGGGGAAATCTCGGCCAAAGGGTGGCGAGTGGGCAGCGCGCCATGCGCCATCATCGGCCGGATTGGCTTGCATCCTGTGGTAGCAGGCTTTGACTTTTCATGTGATGTTATATATCATGTTATCGTTTTGACTGAACGAGCTGGATCATGGACGACATCATACGGTCGCTTGGCTTTCTGTGCCTGGGCAGCAGGTTCAAGCGCATCGGCGAGCAGTTGCAGGCGGATACGCAGCGCGTGCTCGACGAGCTGGAGGTCCGGGTCCAGTCGAGCCAGTATCCGCTGCTCGCCGCGCTCGACAGGCTGGGGCCGCTGCCGGTCGGCGAGCTGGCGCAGTCGCTCGGGATCGCCCAGCCGGGCGTCACGCGCAGCGTGGCGCTGCTGGCCGAACTGGGACTGGTCGAGGTCAGCCCGTCGAACGACGACCAGCGGCGTAGGATCGTCTCCCTCAGCCGCAACGGCCGACGGCTGGTCGATGTGGCGAAGCGCGAAGTCTGGCCTCGCATCGAGAAGGCCGTTGCGGGTCTGTGCGCCGACCTGTCCGGGCCGCTGCTTGGTCAGCTCGCCGAAATCGAGGACCGCCTGGCTGCGTCGCCCCTCGACCGTCGCGTGGAAGAGGCCGCGGGTCCGGTGCGATGAACCACGTGCTCGACCGTCCCATCTGGAGCGCGCTCAGCTCGCGACATCAGGCCTTCGCGCAAGGCGACAGCCTGGCCAAGCGATACAGGCCGTCGATCGTTCCGTTCGCGGCCACCGCGGCGGACGACACGGCTAGTCTCGATGCGCTGGGCAGGCTTATTCCGCCGCTCGAAAGCTCCATCGTGGTCCAGGCGGACGCAATCGTCCTGCCTGCGGCGCTCTCCGCGATTTCGACCGCGTCGCTGGTACAGATGATCGCCGAGCAGCCGGTGCAGGCCGTATCCGACGAGCGCATCCAGCGGTTGACGCAGCACGATGCCGCCGAGATGCTCGCTCTGGCGGTGCTCACCAGGCCCGGCCCGTTCACGCTGGAGGCGTTGAGCCTCGGCGATTTCTGGGGCGTCAAGATCGACGGCAGGCTGGCGGCGATGGCCGGCGAGCGCATGAAGCAGCCTGGCTACACGGAACTCAGCGGCGTGTGCTCGCATCCGGATTTCCGCGGCGGCGGCCTCGCCAGGCGGCTGTCCCTGTTCGTGGCAAATCAAATCATGACGCGGGGCGAAATCCCCTATCTCCACGCTTATGCCAGCAATGTCGCGGCCATCGGACTGTACGAGTCCATCGGCTTCCGGCTGAGAAGCATGATGAACATGGCCGTGGTTCAACGCACCGGATAGGGCGCACCAGCGGCCGTTCTCGCGGACCTGGAGCGTTTCACGGAAACGGCGAACTGCTCCGTCTCTTTGTTTTGAGGCAATTCCGGACGGAAAACCGCTCACACTTTTCCTGGAATTGCTCTAGGCCGACTTTGGCTCAAGCCGCCGGAAGCCGACGGCTTCCATCAGCATGTCCTCTTCGAGCATGCCGGCATTGTGCAGGGCAAGCAGGTTCAGGGCGATTTCCCGGGCTTCGGTCGAATCGGGATGCGCCTGGCGCCGCCGGCAGGCCTCGTCAAAGACGCGCTGCAGCCTGGCGATATCGGCAGGCTTCAGCAGGCCACGGTCATAAACAGACTTTGGCATGGCAGTCTCCTGACAAGGACCTAGGGCGCCACGCATAAATTGCCAATCTTTCCCGAAGCTTGACTGGTTCCTGAAATGAAAAGGAGGGATCTCGGGGTGCCGAGATCCCTCCTTTGATCATGCAATGGGTCGAGATGACCGCAGGTCAGACGGCGATCTTGCCGCCGCCCTTTTTGGTGATGGCGACCACCGACGGCCGGACCGGCATGTCGGGCTTGAAATCGGGCCAGCGGGTCGACAGGTCCTCATAGTAGGACGGACGGCCGAAGGCCTCCCAGTCCTCGCCGCCGTCGCCCGGATGCTGGACGGCGACGAAGGCGGTCTGGTCGTCCGGCGCGAACAGCGGGCCGCACATTTCGGCGCCGATCGGCACGCGGAAGAACAGTTTCGAGGTCGCCCGCGCCGCGCCTTCGGTGTCGACCGCCCACAGGCCGTCGGTGCGGCCGGTGGCCTTCGGACCCTGGCCGTCGGTGGCGACCCACAAACGGCCGGCCGAATCGACGGCGCAATTGTCCGGCATGCCGAACCAGCCATTGGCGGTGGTCGCGGTCGAGAAGGTGGCGCCGACCTCGGCCACCGAGGGATCGCCGCATTTCAGCAGCACTTCCCATTTGCCCTTGGCGGCAGCGAAGTCGCCGCCATCCTCCGATATCTCGATGATGTGGCCGAAGGCGTTCGACGCGCGCGGATTGGCGGCGTCGACCTGCTCCGCCTTGCGCTTCGAATTGTTGGTCAGCATGACATAGACCTTGCCGTTGGCGCCATTGGGCTGGATGTCCTCGGGGCGGTCCATCTTGGTGGCGCCGAGCAGGTCGGCGGCGCGGCGCGTCTCGATCAGCACGTCGGCCTGGCTGGCGAAGCCGTTTTCCGCAGTCAGCGGGCCCTGGCCGAAGACGATCGGCATCCACTCGACCGTGCCGTCCTCGCCGAACTTGGCGACATGCAGCGTGCCGTCGTCGAGCAGGTCCTTGTTGGCCGCGAGGTCGTTGGCGTTGAACTTGCCGGTGGTCACGAACTTGTAGGCATAGTCGAAACGCTCGTCGTCGCCGAGATAGAAGACAACGCGGCCGTCCTTGGCGACGATCGATTCCGCACCCTCATGCTTGAAGCGGCCCATGGCGGTGCGCTTGCGCGGCACCGAGGCCGGATCATTGACGTCGACCTCGACGATCCAGCCGAAGCGGTTGGCCTCGTTCGGCTCCTTGGCGAGGTTGAAGCGGTCGTAATGCGCGCCCCACTCATAGGCGCCTTCCGGAATGCCGAGGCGCTTGTAGTTGGCGGCTTCCTTGTGGCCTTCCGGCAATTCGCCGGAGAAATAGCCATGGATGTTCTCCTCGGCCATGACATAGGTGCCCCAGGGGGTGACGCCGCCGGCGCAATTGTTGAAGGTGCCGATGACCTTGGTGCCGGAGGGATCGGCATTGGTCTTGAGGCGGTCGTGGCCGGCGGCCGGGCCGGCAAGCTGCATCTCGGTGTTGGAGGTGATGCGGCGGTTGAGCTTGCCGTCGCGCACCACCTGCCACTTGCCGCCGTCCTTGCGGATCTCGACGATGGAGCCGCCATGGGCCGCCATCTCGACGTCGACTTGCTCCTTGCTGAGCGGCGCCACCTCGGCTGCCTTCTTGCCGTCCTTGTCGACGATCTTGACGATGCCGGGGAACATCAGATGCGGGTTGGTGTATTCGTGGTTGACCACCAGCAGGCCGTGCTCGGCAGAGCCGTCGATCGGGATATAGCCGACATAGTCGTTGTTGTAGCCGAACTGTTTTGCCTGGGCCTCGGCCGACTGCTTTGCCGGGTCGAATTCCGGCGAGTCGGCAAACAGCGGATCGCCCCAGCGCAACAGCACGTCGGCATCGTAGCCCGGCGCGACATGGTGCTTGTCGTCGATGCCGGCCTCCAGCTCGTCGAAGGTGAAGGCCGAGGCCTCGGCGGCGCGGGCATCGTCGGCGGCGACCAGCGCCAGCGGGCTGACCGTGGCGGCGATGGCCGAAACCGCCAGCGAACCCTTCAGGAAGCCACGGCGCGAGAAGCGCGCGGCGATGATCTCGCCCATGGTGCGGTTGTCGGTGGGATTGACGGCCGGGCCGTCATTCTCCTCGAGCAGGCTGGTTCGGAAACCGGTGTCAGGGGAGCGGTGGTCGGACATGAGCTTTCCTCTGGCTTCTTGGCTGGAGCATGTGACCTGTCGACCCCTATAACCGCTCGATCACATTTTCGTGACACTCGGCGCGTTTTCGGCAGTTTATTTGCCGGCTCATGAACAACGCCTGTCCCGTCGGCTGGCACCCGTCGCCATTCATCCTCCCGCATGACTTCAAAATATCGCATCGGTCGGCACCGATCATGGCGGCCGGGACGCATTTTGCGACATCCGGCTTCGATCCTGTCTGAGCGGGGCGCTGGTCAGACGCGGTCTGCTTGACGGCCTCGCGCGCTTCGGAAACAAGGACTGCGGCACGCATGGCGATGGCGGCAATTGGGAGAAATGAACCGTGAGTTTCTGGGGAATGGTGCAGCTTGGCGTTTCGACCGTGATCTTCCTGCTCGCGGCGACCGCGGCCAAGCAATGGGGGCTGGCGCCTAGCCTCGGCAAGATCGTGCTGACGCTGGCGCTCTATTCGCTGGGCAATCTGATCATGCTGAGGCTGATCCGTGAATTCGGCATGTCGGTGTCGTTCAGCCTGTCGGCTGTGATACAGCTGGTGTCGGTGAACGTCGTGGCGCTCGCCTTCTTCGGCGAGAAGGTCAATGCCCTGCAGGCGACCGGCATCGTGCTGGCGATCGCAGCCGTGGCGCTGATCACGCTCGGGCCCTATATGCAGCGACTCTAAGGCGGTTCAGCGTTTCATGGAATCGCCGAGCCGCCCCGAGTTTTGTTTTGACGCAATTCCTGACGGAAAACCGCTGCGCACTTTTCCTGGAATTGCTGTAGGTCCCGCCCGATGAAATCCGCCGCGGTCGCGTTCTTCAACAAGATCGAGTTTCCGGTCCTTCTGGCCGGGCTGGTGGTCGCCTTCGGGCTGTGGGGCTTCGTCGAATTGATGGAGGCGGCGCACGCCACCGCGCCGCACGCCTTCGACACCGAGATCCTGCTCGCCTTCCGCCAGGCTGGGCAACCCGACCACCCGATCGGGCCGCTGTGGCTGCAGGGGGCGATGCGCGACATCACCAGCCTCGGCAGCACCAGCGTGCTGGTGCTGATCACCGCGGCGGTGATCGTCTACCTGCTTTTGATCCGCAGGCCGGGATCGGCGCTTCTGATCTTCGTCGCGGTAGCCGGCGGGCAGGTGCTGTCCAGCCTGCTCAAGGCTGGCATCGACCGGCCGCGCCCGGAACTCGTCTCGCACCTCGTCGACGAGACGTCGCTCTCCTTCCCGAGCGGCCATGCCATGCTGTCGGCGGTCACCTACCTCACGCTCGGCTCGCTGGCGGCGCGCTTCCTGCCGGACCGCACGACCAAGATCTTCGTGCTCTGCCTCGCCGTGCTGATCACGGTGCTGGTCGGCACCAGCCGCGTCTATCTCGGTGTCCATTGGCCGTCCGACGTGCTCGGCGGCTGGTGCGCCGGCTTCGCCTGGGCCATGCTGTGCTGGCTGGTGGCGCGGTTCCTGCAGCGGCGCCATGCGGTGAGCGACAGTGAGTGAGTATGTTTTATCCATACTCAATGATGCTTGAAACATCATGATGTTTGTATTATCCATTGATACTGCAGACTCAGACAAGGGTTCTGGCCGATGATCACCGCCCAGCAGATGCGCGCCGCGAGGGCGCTGGCCGGCATCGATCAGAAGACGCTGGCCGAGCGCGCCGGGGTTTCGCTTCCGACCATTCAGCGCATGGAGGCGAGCGACGGCGTCGTCAGGGGCGTGGTCGACACGCTGATGAAGGTCATCCAGGCACTCGACGAGGCCGGGGTGGAACTGATCGGCGAGAACCAGGCCAGCGAGCGCGGCGGCCGGGGCGTGCGCCTCAAGCCGGTCGTATCGCAGAACCCGCAAGGCTGAGTCGCGTAATAGTCGCGACGGCGACCGCCGACATGCTGCCGACGATCCCCGCCGCCTTCGAGACGCGGAAGGCAGTCCATGGATCAGGCCCGGCGGGCAAACCACCAGCAGGCACGGCCGACATTTGCCGAACTGTTCACCCCAAAGCTGGTGACGGTGCTGCGTGAGGGCTACTCGCTAGCACACTTCAGGACCGACGCGATTGCCGGGCTGACGGTCGCCATCGTGGCGCTGCCGCTGTCGATGGCGATCGCGATCGCCTCCGGCGTGACGCCCGAGCGCGGCCTCTACACCTCGATCGTCGGCGGCTTCATCATCTCGGCGCTCGGCGGCAGCCGCTTCCAGATCGGCGGCCCGGCAGGCGCCTTCATCGTGCTGGTGGCGGCGACGGTGGCGCGCGTCGGCGTCGACGGGCTGCTGCTGGCAACGATGATGGCCGGCGTCTTCCTGCTCGCTATCGGCTATCTGAGGCTCGGCACCTACATCAAGTTCATCCCCTATCCGGTGACCGTCGGCTTCACCGCGGGGATTGCCGTCATCATCTTCTCCGGCCAGATCACCGAGCTGTTCGGGCTGACGCTTGCCGGCAAGGAGCCGGGGCCGCTGGTGCCGAAACTGATGGCCCTCAGCGAGGCGGCCGGCACGATCAACCCGGCCGCGACCTTCGTGGCGGTGCTGACCATCGCGACCATTGTCTTCCTCAAGCGCTGGCGGCCGAAATGGCCGGCGATGCTGATCGCCATCGGCCTGGCCTCGCTGGTCGTGGCGCTGTTCGCGCTGCCGGCCGAAACGATCGGCACGCGCTATGGCGGCATCCCGCGCAGCCTGCAGTGGCCGGCCTTTCCGCCCATCAGCATCGACAGGATGGTCGACGTCCTGCCGGATGCGGTGGCCTTCGCGCTGCTCGGCGCGATCGAATCGCTGCTCTCCGCCGTGGTCGCCGACGGCATGACCGGGCGGCGGCACCGCTCCAATTGCGAGCTTGTGGCGCAAGGCTTCGCCAACATCGCGTCGGCCCTGTTCGGCGGCATCTGCGCCACCGGCACGATTGCCCGCACCGCCACCAATGTGCGGGCCGGCGCGCATGGGCCGGTCGCGGGCATGGTGCATTCGGCGATCCTGCTGGTGCTGATGCTGGTGGCGGCGCCGCTGGCCAGCTACATCCCGCTGGCCGCGCTTGCCGGCGTGCTGGCGGTGGTGTGCTGGAACATGTTCGAGAAGCAGGCCTTCGCGACGCTGCTCCGCACCTCCCGCGGCGATGCGCTGGTGCTGATGGCGACCTTCCTGATCGTCGTCTTCCGCGACCTCACCGAGGGCATCGTCGTAGGCTTCGCGCTGGGCTCGATCCTGTTCATCGACCGCATGGCCAAGTCGATCGCCGTCGAGGCCGATCAGCCGCTGGTGCCGGACGACATCGCCGACCGCGCCAGCACCTATGATTCCAGCGAGGCGAGCGATGCCGACACCGTCGTCTACCGCATCTCGGGCGCCTTCTTCTTCGGCGCCGCCTCGACCGTCGGCACCGTGCTCGACCGCATCGCCGACCAGAGGAGGAACTTCATCCTCGACTGCTCGGCGGTGCCGTTCTTCGATTCCACCGCCGCCAACGTCATCGAGGGCGCGGCGCACAAGGCGAGGCGCGCCGGCGTGCGCTTCATCATCGCCGGCGCCGCGCCGCAGACGCGGCGCATGCTGATCAACCACGGCGTCAAGCGACCGCTGGTCACCTATGCCGCCTCGATCCGCGACGCGCGGGCGCAGCTCAAGGCGCCCGACGGCTGATCGCTGAGCGGGCGGCCTCGACCCGAGCCGACCGCCCGACGGCCTCAATCGAGGCTGAGCGCGGCGACCTCGCCCTCGTTCATCAGCGGCACGAAGATCGTTTTGCCGTCGGCGCCGATGTCGGCGCTGCCCGGCTTGAAGGTGGTGAAGGCCTCCGGCTTGCCGCCATCCTTGTAGCGATAGAGCGTGCCGGTCATGTAGGCGGTGGCGTAGATGCTGTCGCCGATGGCGACGACGCCATCGAGGTCGGCGAATTTTTCCGCGCCGGGCAGCGGCGAGATCGCCTTGCTGGCGAGGTCGACCGAAAGCAGGCCGCCCGGCTCGGCGGTGCTGAAATCGGGCTTTATCCCCTTGCCCCAGGAGGCGACGATCAGCCTGCCGCCGTCGGCGAAGATGCCGTTGGGCGAGGCAAGCAGCGCGTCCTTGACGAACAGCTCCGGCCTGTCGCCGTCGATGCGGTAGATGGTGTCGGCCAGCATGTCGCTGACATAAACCTTGCCCGCGCTGTCCGCCGTCATGTCGTTGAGGAAGACGGCATTCGGCACGTCGATGCTGGCGACCAGCTTGCCGCTGGCCAGATCGACGACGCGGACCTTGGTGATGTCGGCGACGTAGAGCTTGCCGCCCGAGAGCGCCATGCCCTTGGGCGCGTCCATGCCGTCGGTCCAATGCCGGGTGACGAGCTTGCCGTCGAGCGACAGCACCGACAGATAGCCGTTGCCGTCGGCCTCGCCGGGATTGCCGGCGATGTTGGAGACGATGATGCGCTTGTTGGCGGCATCGAAGAGCGCCGATTCCGGCTGCTCGAAGCCCGAGGCGCGCCAGATTTCGCCGGCCTCGGCGATTGGCGTCATGGCGGCGAAGGCGAGGATGGTCGAAACGATGAGGGTTTTCATGACTGATCTCCTGTAATGACGGACGGAGAGCTAGGTTTTTCGATACTTTTCCGGAAGGCCTCTTCCAGCTAGTATCGAAGATCGATACGAAATTGCGCTGACGAGGTGCATTCCATGAATGGTCCGATCTTCGAGGCCCTGAAACGGACGCTGAAGGCGAAGGGCCTGACCTATCGCATGCTGGCCGAGCGCATGGGCGTTTCCGAGCCGACGGTGAAGCGTATCTTCCATGAGAAGAACTGCAAGCTCGACCGCCTGGTCGAGATCTGCGCCGCCGCCGATGTCGAGCTCGAAAACGTGCTCGGCTCGATGAACCGGGGGCCGGGGCCGGCCAACCACGTCGCGCCGGAGATCGAGCGCAAGCTGGCAGCGCGGCCGGCGCTGCTGTTCGTCTTCATCATGCTGTCGGAGAAGTTCACGCCGCAGGGCATCATGCGCTCGCAAGGACTGAGCGAAGCCTCGATGTTCCTTTACCTGCGCGACCTCGAGGCGCTCGGCCTTGTCGAGATCGGGCGCGGGCTTTCGGCGCGGCTGCTGGTCGAGACGCCGATCCAGTGGAATTTCGACGGACCACTGAGGCCGCTATTCGAAATGACCAACAAGAATTTCATCGGCTGGGCGATCTCCCATCTGGAGCGCGAGGCGAGTTTCGTCAGCTTCTCGCGGCGGATGCGGCCGGAGACGGCGCAGATGGTGCGACGCGAGGCGGAGGAGCTGGCCGAGCGCGCCAAGCTGCTTGCCCACCACGACCAGCACACGACGCCCGAGGACCAGCTCATCGGCTACAAATGGACCTTTGCCTTCGGCGCGACGCCGTTTCCGGCGATCATGCCGATAGGGCCGCATGCGCGCGATGCCGGGGCCGCGGCTCCCGCAAAGGGACGCCGTGCCTTGCCGGCCTGATACTTGCCCCTGAATCAGCCGAGCGCACAGCGATGCCGACCGCGCAGCCGGTGCTTCAAAAATGAAGCCACATTCATGATAGGATTCGCAGATTGATTTGCCAGACCTCCGGGTTTTGCCCAACGCGCGACCCGTCCCCGTGACATCGAAGTGATCCCATGTCGACCGCACCAACACTTGAACTTCGCCGCTTTTCGCGCCTGAAAAACTTGCGGGAGCGCGCAGAACGCCAGGGGGCTGCATTGCAGTTCTGGGCGCGTACGGCATCGCTTGCCGCTATATCCTGCTTCTTTTCATTGATCAGCCGCTGGGATGCCTCGCTGCTCTTCGTGCTGGCGGGACTGGTGCTGTTCCAACTCGTCGGCCTGATCCAGTTTCTCTTTGTGCGCCGTCGCACGGCGCCATGGTGGATCGGCTACGTCGTCGGTACGCTGGACATCATTCTGTTGACCGTTCTGCTGATAACGCCCAACCCGTTTGCCCAAGAGGTCGCGCCGGCCGCGATGCAGCTGCGCGAAGGCAGCTTCAAATTCCTGCTGATTTTCGTATGCCTTGGCGCGCTGACCCTTTCGACTCGACTGGCGCTCTATCTGGGCGCGCTCGCGGCCTTGACGTGGGCGATCGGGGTGGGATGGGTGATTGTTCATCCGGGTACCGTCATTCCGGCGACGAACCTCTATTCACTGCCGCTGACAGAGCGACTGAACCTCTATCTCAACCCCAATTTCGTCGACACGTTCGCGCAGGCGACCAACGTGCTGGTCGTGCTGATTATCGGCGCGATCATGGCGCTGGTCGTCTCGCGTTCCCGACATCTGTCGGAAGACTATGTCAAGGCAGAGCGCGCCCGCGCCAATCTCGCCCGGCATTTTTCGCCCAATGTGGTCGACCAGCTCGCCACCGATGACGAGCCCTTCGGCCCGGTCCGCCGGCAGGAAATCGCGGTGCTGTTCGCCGACATCGTCGGCTTCACCCACTATTCCGAGGATCATCCGGCCGAAGCCGTGTTCGAACTTCTGCGTCAGTTCCACCGTCGCATGGAGCAGGTCGTTTTCGACCACAATGGCACCGTCGACAACTATATCGGCGATTGCATCATGGCGACATTCGGGGTTCCGCAAGCCAGCCATGACGACGCGACCCGGGCCATCCAGTGCGCTGGAGCGATGATCGCCACTCTCGGAGACTGGAATGTCCAGCGTGTGTCCAGGGGATATCCGCCGCTGGACGTTCGGATCGGCGTCCAGTATGGCGCGGTCGTGCTCGGCGCGGTCGGCAGCGAGCGCAATCTGTCCGTCGCGGTGGTGGGCGACACCGTCAACGTCGCCAGCCGTTTGCAGGCGCTCTGCCGTGAGCTTCAGGCGAGTATCTGCTTTGGGTCGCGACTGATCGAGGCCGCGAAGGCGGAATCGCCCACGACACAGTTGAACGCGCGCGATCATGGGCCGGTGAGCATCCGCGGCCGGGACGAACCGGTCCATGTCTGGGTCGGACACAGAGCCGAAAACCAGGGCGCCGTTGCGGTTTCGGCGTGACTCAGACCAGGCCGAAAGCCATCACCTTTCTGAAGCGATTGCTCCCGCCTCTGCGGCTTCGGCGTCCGTTATAGCGTCGCCCCACGCGACTGCCCGGTAGTCGAAGCCATATTCCAGCGTCGGCTTGACGATGCGGAAGAAGGGCGACAGGTCGAAATCGCGCGGCGTGTAGAGCGAGTGGTGGCGGATGTGCAGGATTTCCCGGCGCATGTAGCTCGACTGCGCCGAGGCGCGGCCGGGGGCGCGGGTGATCTCGGGCAGGATCGGATAGCGGATCTGGCCATAGGCCTCGGCGATCAGCGTCGAGCAGATCGCCCGCGTCGGATCGCCGGACCCGAAGGCCAGCATGCGGCGACGCCAGCGCACCGGCACCGGCGGCGTCGGCAGGAAGAAGCGCAGCATGTCGAAGATGTTCTTGAGATCGTATCGCAGGCCGAGCTTGCCGATCATGAAAGCGACGACCTTGTCGCGGTCTTCCGGCGTCAGCCCGCTCGCCCTGCAGATGCGCGTGTTGTAGGTGCGGTAGCGCGACAGCGGCACGGCGACACAGCCTTCGCCGAGCGTGACTTCGATCAGGCGCGGCCGCTCCGAACCGTCCGCGGGCGCGGGCAGAGCGTCGCCGACATAGAAGGCGGCATGCGACCAGGTCGACTGGGTCAGGTATTTGATGACCGCCGAGATCTTCTGGTTGCCTTCGATGAGCAGGATATCGCCTGGCTCGAGCGCGCGGCGCAGCGTCTCGGCATCGGACGGCGTGTAGGGCTCATAGCCCGACGATTCGTCCTGCAGCCGGCCGGCAAGCCAGCGGCCAAGGCGGTCGAGAAGCGTGTCGGCCGGCGCGGTCATGGTAGAGCGTGCTTAGCACGGGCCGGCGGGGAAGTGCCAGCGCGGGAGGCTGGCTCCCCCTTCTCCCTGGTGGGAGAAGGAAAAGCGGTCAGCCGGCGGCCGCGGCCAGATCGTCCGGGGCGCCGGCGAGATCGTCGCGGGCCTTGCGCGCGAGCTTCCTGGTCGAGCGCTTGGGGCTGTCGCCGAACAGCTCGATCGCATCGGCAAGGCACGACTTCCTGAGGCTCTTCTCCGAGCGCTTCAGGAGCTTGGCGAGAAGCCTGGTGTCCTCGGGCGGCCCGAGCGGCTCGCCATCGGCATCGAGCAGCGCGCGCATGACGAAAACATCATGCAGATCGCCCAGCCTTTCGCCCAGCGAATCGACCGCCTTGCGGCGGGACTTGATCGGGGGCGGCCACAGCCGGCCGAGCAGCGACAGGTGCATGCTGTGGGTCTTGGCCGCCTTGCGCAAATCGTGGAAATCGTCGGCCTCGCCGCGCGAGCCTGCCTTGTCCAACGCCTTGCGCGCCCGCCGCAAGGTCGCGCGGGCGCCTTCGGCGAGAATGTCGGCCGCCTGTTCGGGCTGGTCGGGCAGCGAGAGCCTGTCGATGTGGCCGAGGCCTTCACGGCAAGCGACGGCGGCGGCGCTGATCGCGGCATCGAGGCCGGCGCCGGCATGCATTTCATGCTGGCGCATCACCAGCCGGTCGCGCGCGGCGTCGAGGCCGCCGCCGGCGCTCTGCTCCGGAAAGGCGGCAGCCAGGCGGTCGACGGTCTCGATCAGTGCTGTCGCCTCGCGCGGTCCGGCAAGCAGCGCCGATACCTGCTTGTAGCACTCGTTTTCGGTCTGGCAGAACGGTTCGTCCCCGGAACGAACCAGGCGCAGCAAGGCGCGCACGCTCTTCAGCCGCTTGCGGCATTTGTGCAGGCCCTGCTCGGGCTTCTCGCGCGCCGTCTCGAGATGGGCAAGCGCCTTGCCGACCTCGTCGGCCAGGATGCGCCTGACCTCGCCGGTCAGCGGCAAGCGCGGATCGATGCGAAAACTCATGCGGCGATCTCCGGAATCCCCCCAAGGGCGAGCGACGCGTTGTAGAATCTCGACTCGCCGGTGATTTCACGGCCGAGCCAATCAGGCAGCATTTCGTCAGGCACGTCTTCCGGCGTCTCGAGCTCGGCCACCACCAGCCCCGCCAGCATCCCGCCGAAGACATCGACTTCATAGAGATAGCCGCGGTGCCTAACATGGTGACGTGTCTTCTCGATGACACGCCCGACGGCGAAGGCCTGCATCTCCTGCGCCTCCGCGAGCGGGATCGAATATTCGAACTCGTCGCGCTCGCGCGCCCTGCTGCCGAACTTCAGCGTCAGCTTGGCCGAGACGCCGTCGCCGATGCGCACACGCACCGAGCGGCCGGGCGCTGCAGCAAGGTAGAACTGCCGAATGCGGATATCCGCCTCGACCCGATCGCGCCAGGCGGGGCTGGCGACCAGGAACTTGCGTTCTACTTCCTTGACCATGGCCGCGCACTAAAGCGCGCGTGGACCAACATGGCAAGCCGATGCCGAGAATCAATTTGACTTTAATCAATCGATTGATTAAACGAATATCATGAGCAAGAAAACGAGCGCCAAACCTTCCCATCGCGAAGCTTCTCCCGCCGAGCAGACACGCGCCGCGCTCGTGCACGCGGCGCTCAAGCTGTTCGGGCGGCAAGGCTATGACGGCACCTCGACGCGCGAGATCGCCGCCGAGGCCAAGGCCAATATCGGCTCGATCGCCTATCATTTCGGCGGCAAGGAAGGCCTGCGCACCGCCGCCGCCGATTACATCGTCGACACGATCCAGACGATTGCCGGCCAAGCCGTTGGAAGTCAGGCAATTGGAAGTCAGGCTGGTCCGGAAGCGGCGCGGGCGCAGCTCTTCGCCGCGCTGGAGCGGATGGTGGCCTTCATCGTTGCCAGCCCGCAAGCCGGCGAGATCGTACAATTCGTACTTAGGGAGCTTTCCCATCCGACGGCCGCGCTCGACCGCATCTATGCCGGCGTGTTCGAGCCGACGCACCGCAGGCTTTGCATGATCTGGGAGCAGGCGACGGGCGAGCCGGCCGAGAGCGAGCGCACCCGGCTCACCGTGTTCACGCTGATCGGCCAGGTCATCTATTTCCGCATCGGCCGCGAGGCAGTGATGCGCCGGATGGGCTGGCGAGAGATCGGCGAAGCTGAGGCCGCCAAGGTGGTGGCGATCACCTCGGACAATCTCGGCGCAATTCTGGCCGCCCGCAATCTGGCTGCCCGCAGCAACGCCGCCCGCAAGGAGGGCAAACCATGAGCTTGCTTTGTTCGCTGCCGCTTGCCGCCCAGCTGTTCGGCGCCTGCGCGCCGGCGGCACCGCTCGCCGTCGGCTATGTCGAGGGCGACTATGTGCTTTTGGCGCCGATCGAAGTGGCGCAGGTGGAGACGGTCGCCGTCAAGCGCGGCGACCGCGTCTCGCCGGACGCGACCGTGGTG
>NZ_RZOS01000629.1:0-2607 GCF_004022605.1 Mesorhizobium sp. M4B.F.Ca.ET.089.01.1.1 | reverse complement strand
GGGCGCAGATCGTCGAGCTGATGCTGGGCGAAGATCGCCACCTTGAGGCCCGGCGCCACCGTCATGGTGCCGGTCTCCGCCTTGAGGCGGCCGGCGAGCATCTTGGCGAAGGTCGACTTGCCGTTGCCGTTGGCGCCGAGCAGCGCGATGCGGTCGTCGGCATCGATGCGCAGCGTCATCTTCTTCAGGATCGGCGCGCCCTCGGTGTAGCCGACATTGACGCCGTTGAGCGCAACGATCGGCGAGGCCACCGTCTTCACCGGCTCGGGGAAGGAAAACGGCCGTACCGTGTCGTTCACGATGGCCGCGATCGGCTTCATCTTCTCCAGCGCCTTCAGGCGCGATTGCGCCTGCCTCGCCTTGGAGGCCTTGGCGCGAAAACGCTCGACGAAGGACTCCATGTGCTTGCGTGCCGCTTCCTGCTTGACGCGGCTCTTTTCCTGCAGTTCCCGCTGCTCGGTGAGTTGGCGCTCGAACTGATCGTAGCCGCCGCGCCAGAAGGTCAGCTTCTTCTGGTCGAGATGGACGATGGAGTTGACGGCGCGGTTGAGCAGGTCGCGGTCGTGCGAGATCAAAAGCACGGTGTGCGGATATTTGGAGACGTAGTTCTCCAGCCACAGCGTGCCTTCGAGGTCGAGATAGTTGGTCGGCTCGTCGAGCAGAAGAAGGTCTGGCTCGGAGAAGAGCACGGCCGCCAGCGCGACGCGCATGCGCCAGCCGCCGGAGAACGACGAGGCCGGACGCTTCTGCGCGGCGTCGTCGAAGCCGAGGCCGGCCAGAATGGTGGCGGCTCGGGACTCCGCCGAATGCGCGTCGATGTCGGCAAGCCGCGTGTGGATCTCGGCGATGCGGTGCGGATCCGTGGCCGTCCTTTCCTCTTCGAGCAGAGCCTGGCGCTCGGCATCGGCCTTGAGCACGATGTCGATCAGCGGCTCCTCGGTGCCCGGCGCTTCCTGCGCCACCTGGCCGATGCGGGTGTTTTTGGGCAGGCTGATCGAGCCGGTCTCGGCGGGGAAATCGCCGGTGATCGCCTTGAACAAGGTGGTCTTGCCGGTGCCGTTGCGGCCGACGAGCCCGGCCTTGGTGCCGGCCGGCAAGGTCAGCGAGGCATGATCGAGAAGCAGGCGCCCCGCCATGCGCAGCGAGAGGTCGTTGATGATAAGCATGGCCGCGCTTTTGCACGGGACATGAGCGCTTCGCAAGAGCCAGGGGCTTTGGGACGAAGGTCACCGGCGATGGTGGGATGGCCGGCTGGCCGCGAAATGCTCGCCCGGCTGGAACCAGATGGCGGCCGGAGCGTTTGGGGCCGATGATCCGCTATTTCGCCCTCGCCGTCATCTTCTTCCAGGTCGCCACCACGGCCGCCCTGGCGACGCAGGTGGTGCTGTTTGCTGACAACACGGATGCCGCGCCGCTGCTGGGGGCCGTTCACCTGGCAGGTCAGTGAGCGCTGCCAATCTCCCTTTGACGTAGCGGCGCCTGCAACTTCACGATATGCCATATCGCGCATCGACATTCGTTCGAACACGAAAGTTATCGGTACACTGGCGCTTTTCGAGCATTAAGTTGATAAATCAGACAACTTGAAGTTCCGTTCCAACATATATTAGCGCATGGCGTGCGCTTCAGATGCGTGTGGCGCAGAAAAATCTCTTGCCGCACGCGGGATGCTTTGCGAAAATTCGATTTCATTTTCGCACCGATGCTGTGATCTTGGGATCGCGCCATGAGTCGCCGTGGGCGCCAACGATAATTGTATTGGTCAGGAGCCAGGATGGACGAGGCAGCGAAGGATCTGCGCGCGCTCAGATTTGTCGCCGACATGACGCGCAAATTGGCGAAGATGCTTTCGCGCACGCGCTACCACATGCTTGTCTATTTTCTCGAAATGACGGCGGTCGAAGCCGAAACCCTGGCCGACGCGCAGGATCCCAAGCTGACACGCGCCCGGAAAGCGCCCGAGCCCAAAAACTGAGTGCGCACAGGCCCGGTCCATCCCGATGATGCCGGGATGGCGCCGGGCGAGGCCAGAAAATCAGACCTTCTTGCGCTTCGCCACCTTGGCCGGCTGAGCCGCCGGCTTGCGGCCGAGGCCGGAAGATTTGGCCAGCGCCGAGCGGGTCGCCGAATAGCTGGGCGCCACCATCGGATAGTCGGGCGCAAGCCCCCATTTGGCGCGGTATTCGTCCGGCGTCAGGCCATGGTCGGTGGCGAGGTGACGCTTCAGCGACTTGAACTTCTTGCCGTCCTCGAGGCAGACGATGTGGTCCGGAAACACCGAGCGCTTCGGATTGACGGCCGGGTTGAGCACCGGCGCCTCCTTGGCGGCGGCAACCGAGCTCAGCTTGC
This sequence comes from Mesorhizobium sp. M4B.F.Ca.ET.089.01.1.1, assembly GCF_004022605.1. Classification (NCBI taxonomy): domain Bacteria; kingdom Pseudomonadati; phylum Pseudomonadota; class Alphaproteobacteria; order Hyphomicrobiales; family Phyllobacteriaceae; genus Mesorhizobium; species Mesorhizobium sp. M4B.F.Ca.ET.089.01.1.1. The sequence goes on along the minus strand of NZ_RZOS01000629.1, from coordinate 258 downwards.
GTACCGAGGCGCTGACGCTGGCGATCAGATCCGGCAGACCGGAAGCCGGAAGCGGATTGTTGCCGACATAGGCCGAAACAATGTCGGCGGTTAGTTCAATCGCGGTCTTGTCGTCGATATTGTGCAATTTTTTTCCCTCTGCCGATGATCAAGTCACCAGCTCTAGTTGTAGACTTTTGATGATGTATCGATTTTGACCGTGCTCCCCAACGGACCCATAGAGTCAATAAACCCTGCAGACTCAATACGGGGCGATAT
>NZ_RZOS01000628.1:0-2615 GCF_004022605.1 Mesorhizobium sp. M4B.F.Ca.ET.089.01.1.1 | reverse complement strand
GCCTCCTCATGGAACGGGTTCCTGCGGAACTCGGCCACCTCCTCGGCGCTCATCGGCCCGCCCTGCAGCGACAGCGTGTGGACAGAGGCCGGCGAGAGCTTGCCGAAATAGGTCGGGTCGGTGGCGCACAGATAGCGCTTGGCCGAGACATGCAGCCGCACGCATTCGACGATGACCGGCGGGAAGAACGGCGCCAGCACCTCGCCGCCCGCCTCGTCGTGATGCTTGTCCTCGACATCGTCGGGCGAATAGGTGCCGAACTCGCTGGTGTAGTGTCCGATGTCGTGCAGCAGCGCCGCCGCCACCAGTTCGTCCGGCGCGCCGTCCTGCTCGGCCAGCCACGCGCCCTGCAGCATGTGCTCCGACATGGTGACGGGCTCGCCGAGATAGGATTCGGCACCGCGCCGCTCAAAAATGTCGGCGATGAATTCGACGATGTTGCCGCTGTTCAGCGCCTGCCCGTTCATTCCGCAGCCTCCCTGAAATCGTGCTCGATCGCCGCCAGCGTCGACAACAGCCCGTCCTTGTCGGCGTAGCAGCCCTGCAGCCAGCGCTTGCCCGAGCCGGAAAACGCCTTGCGCGCATGCATGACGCGGGTGTTGTCGACGATGAAGGCCTGCCCAGCCTCCAGCTTGAAGGTCACCTCGAAGCCGGGATCCTCGATCAGCTCGGCGAACCGGCGATAGGCGGCGTAGTATTTGTCCATCTCGGCGAACGGCACGTCGACCGTGGGCGCCAGCGAGCGGTTGTTGAAGCGGATGCAGAGCAGTTCGCCATCCGGGCCGAGCTCGATCATCGGGCGCTTGGCTTGCAGACGCACGCCCGACGAGCCGGCATATTCGAAGCGTGCCGGATAGGAGCTCAGCAGGCGGAACCCGTGCGGATCTTCGGCCTGCAGCGCGGCCGCCACCGCGAAACCGTCGACTACGGTAGATTCGCCGCCCTCGACGGTGTTCTCGATGCAGGCCAGGATCTGCAGCGTCGGCACCGGATCGCGGTAGGGATTGTCGGTATGCGCCTGCAGGCCGAGATTGGTGTAGGCAAGATTGTTCGGATTGACCTCGGCGCGCACCTCGAACCAGCGCCCGTAATTGGTTTCCCTGATGTAACCGAACAGGTCGGACACCTTGCACAGCGCCCCCGACTCCGCCGGCAGGCCATCCATCACCGCAAAGCCGTAGGTCCTCACCGCCGAAAGCCATTCCCTGAGCACGCTGCGATCGTGGCTGGCGGCCGCATATGCCGCGCGCGGCACCGAATTCTGCATCGTCGCCCTTGTCCAGCATTGAACCACGTCGGCCGTCCAGCCTCCCTTGCGCAGTTCGACACGGTCATAGGCATGCGCGTGCAACCAGGCTGCCGGGAAGCTGACGGTCTTTTGCTCGGGGACGAAGCTGATCTCCAGAGCGCCGCCCTTGACCGAAGCCGCCGCAATCCGAGTCCCGGCCGGAATGTCGAGGATGGTGATCAGGCGCTGTCCGTTGCCGGCGCTGCGCGTCTTGTCGTCCAATGCATTGTCGCGCAGCCACATGGCGTGAAAGCGGGTGCGCATCCCGTTGTCCCAGCTAAGTTCGACCGTTCGTCCCTCGTCGCCGATCAGCGCCTTGGTCAGCATGTCCAGCAGCTCCATCTTTCCCGCATCCGCAGGGTTTCGGGTTGCATGATGCTGACTTCCTAGTCATAACTCAAATTATCATTTTGCAGACTATGGCTATAGAATACTAATGGCTGGAAGAATTGCCGGCGCCTTGCCTCCGCTCGACTGGTTGCGCAGCTTCGAGGCGGCGGCGCGGCTTTCGAACTTCACCGCCGCGGCGGCCGAACTCGGCCTGACGCAGGCGGCCGTCAGCCAGCACATTCGCTCCCTCGAGCAGCGGCTGAAAACCAGGCTGTTCGTGCGTCTTGCCCGCGGTGTCGCGCTGTCGCCGGAGGGCGCCGCCTATCTTCCCCACATCCAGTCGGCCTTCGCCACCATCGGCAACAGCACCACGGAATTGTTCGAGCCGCGCGCCGTCCAGACCGTCACGGTGCGGGTGCCGATCTCCTTTGCCTTGCTGGTGCTCGTGCCTGCGCTCCCCGACCTGGCGAGAGCCCTGCCGCGGATCCAGCTCGACGTGGTGACCATTCATCGTCCCGCCGACTACGACCAGCCGGGCTCAGCGCTCGACATCCGCTTCGGCAACGGGAACTTCCCCGGGCGCGAGGCCGACAGGCTGACTGTCGAGCGGCTGGTGCCGGTCGCCTCGCCGGCCCTGGCCGGCAATGCGGACTGGACGTCCCTGCCCTTGCTTCTGGTCGCCGGCGCGCGCGAGATGTGGGCCGAATGGTTTAGCGCTGCCGGCGTGCCGGGACATACCGGACGTTCGCACCGCTTCGACAGTTTCGTTGCCGCCATGGAAGCGGCCAAGACCGGCGCCGGCGCGCTGCTGGGCTCCAGGCCGCTGATCGATACGGCGCTTGGCAGCAAGGCGCTTGTGGCGCTTTCCGGCTTCGAGCTTTCCAGCAGCTCGGGCCATTTCCTGACCCGCGCTTCGGCCACTGGGCTGACCCAGGCCGAGCAGGATTTTCGTCTGTGGCTGCTGTCACGCCTTGCCGGAATCGGCGCTCTGTAGGCT
>NZ_RZOS01000627.1:0-2623 GCF_004022605.1 Mesorhizobium sp. M4B.F.Ca.ET.089.01.1.1 | reverse complement strand
GCCGCCGCCGGTGGCCTAGGCGGCATCGACACTACGGCCGCATGACGCTCGCCGAACGCTCGGCGAACGAAAGCGGGTGCACGATCTCCTTCTTCTGCGCCACCGGCGTGAAGCCGAGCTTCTGGTAAAGCGGCAGCGCCGCCGGGTGGTCGAGCGTGCAGGTCTGCACAGTCACCCGCTTCGGGCCATGCGACCAGGCAGCCGATATGGCGGCGCCCAGGAACCAGCGGCCGATGCCTTGCCCGTGCGCATGCTCCATCATGCCGAAATAGGCGAGTTCCACCTCTTCCGGCAGATGCGGCTTGAGATCGAAGAAGCCGGCCGGCGCACCGTCGAGATAGAGCACCCTGATGTCGCGATCCTCGCGGTGGAGGCCGGCCGAAAGCTCCTCGTCGCTCAGCCTCAGCACGTTCACCCAATGCCATTTGCGCCCCACCCGATCCATCAGGTAGCGGTAGAAATGCAGCGGAATATCCCTGGTCTTCAGGAGCGCGATTTGCCGGTTGTACGGGACAGGCGGTGACGCGGCCGGCGGCGCATGCATTTCGAGAAACGTTACCGTGACGTCGATGTCCTGCAGCGCTCCGTTTTCCATCACGGTCATTCCTTGCCCGTCACCACGGGCGTATCGGCAAGCCCGCCCCATTCGGTCCATGAGCCGTCGTAAAGCCTGTTGTCGGTGTGGCCAAGCGTCTCCAGCGCCAGCGTGATCGCCGCCGCCGTTATGCCCGAGCCGCATGACGTGACGACCGGCTTCGACAGATCTATGCCGGCATCCTCGATCACCTTGCGCAAACGATCCCTGGGCAGAAGCTCGCCGTTATCGGCCAATGCCGTGACCGGCACGCTGCGCGCGCCCGGCATATGGCCGGAGCGGATGCCGGCGCGGGGCTCCGGATCGGTTCCGGCAAAACGGCCGGCGGATCGTGCATCGGCGATCTGGCTTTCTCGTCCGTCGACGATGCGGCGCATTTCGGCGAGGCCGACGACGCGCGCGGCATCGAAGTCGGCGTGGAAGATGCAGGGCGCGATCTTCGTCGGCTCCGCCGTCACCGGGCGGCCCTGCGCCTTCCAGCGATCGAAGCCGCCGCTCAGTATGTAGACCTGGAAGACGCCCATGACCCGAAACATCCACCAGCCGCGCGGCGCCGAGAAATAGCCCGGGCCGTCATAGATCACGATCGTGTCGTCGGCCGAAACGCCCATGGCGCCGACATACTGCGCGAAATTTTGCGGCGACGGCAGCGTATGCGGAAGCCCGGAATCGGGGTCCGAAATGGCGTCCTGATCGAGGAAGCGGGCGCCGGGAATATGCGCCGCCTCATATTCGGCGCGTGCATCGCGCTTTTGCGCCGGCAGGTACCAGGAAGCGTCGATGATCGTCAGGCCGGGCTCGCCAAGGCGCTGCTGCAGCCAATCCGCGTCGACGATGAAAGGACTATCTTCGGCCATTCTTTCTCCTCCCATCTGGCAACAGTGTCGTCGATCAGATCGCCGGCATCGGTCCGAAGCGGATGCGGAAACGCCGGTTCTCGCGGCCCTTCTTCTCGATCTTGCCGATATGGATCTCGCCGACCTCGCCGGTGCTCTTCACATGGGTGCCGCCGCAGGGCTGGCTGTCGATCGAGGCATTTTCGCCGATGCAAACGATGCGGATCCTGCCGGTACCGACAGGCGGGCGCACATTCTTTGACTTAACAAGACCGGGATTGGCCGCCAGTTCCGCGTCGGTGATCAGCCGGGTGAAGATCGGATGGTCGGCACGCACCAGCTCCATCAGCCTCGCCGTCACATCTTCCTTGGTGAAATTGGCATCGGGAATGTCGAAGTCGACGCGGCTGTCGCCCTCGGAAACGGCAGCGCCGGTGATCGGGAACGGGCACACGACGGTGAGCAGGTGGCAGGCCGCGTGCATGCGCATCAGAAGATGCCGCCGCTCCCAGTCGATGGCGAGCTTGAGCCGCTCGCCGATCGTGGGCGCCGCTTGCCCGGGCGCCGGCACATGAATGATCTCGTCCTTGGTCTCGCCGGTGATGGTGGCGGCGATCGCGACCGGGCTGCCGTCGGCACGCTCAAGCCTGCCGGTGTCGCCAGGCTGGCCGCCCGAGGTTGCGTAGAAGATTGTCCGGTCGAGGATTATGCCGCCGCGCTCGTTGATCGCGACAACCGCCGCCTCGCTCGCCTTCAGGTAGGCGTCGTCACGAAACAGAGCTTCCGTCCGGTGCGCCATCACGCGACCTTTTCGAAGGGCACCGAAATGTCGGCCTTCTCTTCCATCCAGCCCGGCACCGGCAGGTTCTTCTCGCGCAGGAATTCGGGATTGAACAGTTTCGACTGGTAGCGCGTGCCGTAGTCGGCAAGGATCGTCACGATGGTGTGGCCCGGTCCCAGCTCGCGTGCCAGCCGGATGGCGCCGGCGATGTTGATGCCGGTCGAGCCGCCGACGCACAACCCCTCCTCCTGGATCAGGTCGAAGACGATCGGCAGCGCCTCCTCGTCCGGGATCTGGAAGGAGAAGTCCGGCTTGAAGCCTTCGAGGTTGGCGGTGATGCGCCCCTGGCCGATGCCTTCGGTGATCGAGCTGCCCTCGGCCTTCAATTCGCCGCTGGTGTAGAAACTGTAG
>NZ_RZOS01000626.1:0-2624 GCF_004022605.1 Mesorhizobium sp. M4B.F.Ca.ET.089.01.1.1 | reverse complement strand
ACTTCCGGCCGGTCGGCCTTCGGCATCACATCGCGAAGCAGGGCGTCGACGCTGGCGCGCGCCCGATCATAGTCCTGCAACGGGGAATCCGGCTCGATCCCGTTCTGGTCGAAGACGGTGCGCACGAATGCCGGCTCGATGACGGAGACGCGAATGTTGAAGGCACGAACCTCGTGATCGAGCGATTCCGAATAGCCCTCGATCGCGTGCTTGGCCGCCGAATAGTGGGCCGAATACGGCGCCGGCACGAGACCCAATATCGAGCCGATGTTGATGATGCGCCCTTCGCCATGCCGCCGCATCGACGGCAATACCGCGTTGATCATGCGCACGACGCCAAACAGATTGACGTCGAACAAGCCCTGTACCTGCGCGATCGAGAATTCCTCGGCGCCGCCAAGCATGCCGACGCCGGCATTGTTGACCAGCACGTCGATCCGGCCGGTGCGCGAGAGCACCGTCGATACGAGCGCCGCGACGGCATCGCCGTCGGTCACGTCGCAGGCCAGCATGGTCACCCCTTCCGGGCCGTTGCCGGCCGCGCGGCGGCTCGTCCCGAAGACGGTGAACCCCGCCTGGGCCAAGGCCTCGGCGCTGGCCCGGCCGATGCCCGACGAGGCTCCGGTCACGATAGCGGTCTTTCCGGAATTCGCGCTCATGTCATACTCCAAGATCACCAAGGCCGGCTCTTTCCAGGCCATTAAATTACGAGTATAATATTACATTATGATCATAATGCAATAGCCGAAAGGACGTGCAGCCATGCGCTATGAAAAGGGCCGGAAGGACGCCTCACGCGGCCGGATCATGGAAGTCGCCGCCGAACGCTTTCGAAGCGACGGCATCGCCGCGTCCGGACTGGCGACCATCATGAGCGACGCCGGGCTGACGAACGGCGCCTTCTATCCGCACTTTCAGTCGAAGGCGGAACTTGTCCGTGAAAGCGTGGCGGCGGCCCTGGATGCCCAGTCGCAGCAAATGCAGGAGGTGTTGGCCGCAGGCGGTCCGGAAATGGCCATAGATGCGTATCTGTCGGCCGCGCACCGGGACAATCCGGAAAAGGGTTGCGCCTCCGCCGCGCTGCTGCCCGAGATCGCGCGCCAGCCGCCTGAAACCCGCCAGGTTTATACCGAGCTCTTCCTGTCACTGGTGAGCCAGGTGTCCGCCGCTTTGCCGCCGGGCAAGGATCCGGAAGGCGTGGCGCTGGGCGTCTTTTCAACGCTCATCGGCGCGCTGCAACTGGCCCGCGCCGTCGAAGGCACGGAGTTGTCGGATCGCATCCTTTCGGCGGGAGCGGATGCGGCGCGGACACTGATCCAGCAGCGTTAGACCGCCGTCAGCCGAGCGCGATCCAGGCGGTCTTCAGGTCGGTGTATTTCTCGACGGCGTGCAGCGACTTGTCGCGGCCGAAGCCGGATTGCTTGACGCCGCCGAGCGGCACGGTGATGTCGGCGCCGCCATAGGTGTTGACGTGGACGACGCCGGCATTGATGGCGCGTACCATGCGGTGCGCGGTCGACAGGTTCGAGGTCCACACGGCGGAAGCCAGCCCGTAGACCGTGGAATTGGCAAGGCTCACGGCCTCCTCCTCGGTGTCGAAGCGCATGACGCCGAGCACGGGGCCGAACACCTCCTCGCGGGCGAGCTGCATGTCCCGCGTCACGTTCTCGAAGATGGTCGGCGCCATGTAGCTGCCGCCGGTCTCGGTCAGGATGCGCTCTCCGCCGGTGACGAGGCGGGCGCCCTCCTCCGCCGCCTTGGTGACGAAACCGAGGTTCTTGTCGAGTTGCTCGGCGCTCGACACCGCGCCGATGTCGCTGCCGAGATCGAGCGGATCGCCGACCTTCAGCTTGGCGGTTGCCTTGAGGAGCTCGTCCATGAAGCGATCGTAGATCGACGCCTGGACGAGCAGGCGGGAACCGGCGACGCAGACCTGGCCAGAATTGCGGAAGATGCCGTTGGCCGACACGGTCGCTGCCTGCTTCAGGTCCGGCGCGTCGGCAAAGACGATGTTGGGCGACTTGCCGCCGAGCTCGAGGAAGACGCGCTTCAAATTGGAGCGCGCCGAATAGTCGAGCAGGCGGCGGCCGACCGGACCGGAACCTGTGAAGGCAATCGCGTCGACATCCATGTGCAGGCCGAGCGCCTCGCCGGCCACCGCGCCGCGGCCGGTGACGACATTGAAAACGCCTTCCGGCAACCCGGCCTCGGCAGCAAGCTCGGCCAGCCGCAGCAGCGTCAGCGAAGCGATTTCCGGCGGCTTCACGACGATCGAGTTGCCGGCGGCGAGCGCCGGCGCGATCTTCCAGGCGCCGATCATCAGCGGGAAATTCCACGGCACGATGACGCCGACGACGCCGAGCGGTTCCTTGTGGATCAGGCCCAGCACATTGTCGGCAGTCGGCGCGATCTCGCCATAGATCTTGTCGATCGCCTCGGCGTAGTAGCGGATGGTGCCGGCCGCCGACAGCGGCTCGGCCTTGTAGGCCATGCCGATCTCGGTGCCGTTATCGCGCACGCCGAGCACGGCGAGTTCGTCGGCGTGCTTCTCGACCAGTTCGGCGAACCTCGTCAGCACCTTCTTGCGAAAGGCGGGAGCCGCGCGCGACCAGGACCCCTTCTCG
>NZ_RZOS01000625.1:0-2629 GCF_004022605.1 Mesorhizobium sp. M4B.F.Ca.ET.089.01.1.1 | reverse complement strand
GGTCATCTTTTCTCTTTCGATTTTCGAGACGGGTTTGGGCGAAATGGGTTTCCAGAGCTTCGCGCGCCTGGCGCTCGGTCTCGGCGATCTGCTTGGCCTCGGCTTCCTTGGCCTCGCTCCACTGGCGGATGCGACGTTCCTCGGCGAGCTTGGCGTTCAGCGCCTCGATCTCGGCACCGGCCACGAGCTTCGTGACAGCCTGGTTGACGGCCGTGCGGATTGCGGAGTGCTTGTCGAAGTAGAACCAGCCGCCTGCGACCAGGAAGACCCACAGGGGGAGCGCGATGTTGAATGTGAGCACCGCCACCACTTTCGGCAGCAACCACTGACGCACCCAAAGGACGAACGCGGCGCCGGTCATTGGAAGCTACCCACGAGTGCCACGATGCCGGCGACGGCGAGCGCGCCGATGACGACGATTTCTGCCCGGTGCTCGTTCCAGAGATCGTCGACGGTGGCCAAGATGATGACGATGAGATCGTAGCCGGGCATCACTTGGGCTCCTTGAGATCGAGCCCCGAGACGCAAAGCTCGGCCTCCCCGATGCGCTGAGCGTCGCCCATCTCGCGACGCTTGACCAAGCCGGGCACCACTTCGCCACCGGCCTTGTTCCAGGCGGTCTGCGCTAGGCAGGCGGTATGGTATTCGTGCTTGGTGACGAACTGCGCGGTACGCGACTTCTTCTGCCCGGCCGCACCGAAGTTATAGGCACCCGAGAGCATGGCGGCCTGGACGGAGAGCGGCGCAATCGCGTAGTCCTTCACGCCGTCGACCAGAGGCAGGTAGAAGTCGTGGATGACGCGCTCGACGAGCATCGCTTTGCACTCGGCCGGCGTAAACGTCATGTCTTTGGTGACGGGCTTGCCGTTGATCCGCGTCTCGCCGTGGCAGATGTCGTATTGCTTGGAGAAGCGGTCCCAATGCGCCTTGAGGACCAGGCCTTCCCACGGGAGGATCAGCTTGTCGATCGCCAGTTCGACGGCGGGTGGCGTGAGGCCCTTGTCGATGGCCGCATGAATGGCGACCACGGCCGGATCGGGCCGGCTGGCGATGTAGGCGTTCCAGGTCGTGGTGGACACTGCAACGAGTGCAGCGGCGACAGCGCCCACGGCGCGCGGGCTCACCCTGATTTTACCGATCGGCATGGGAGGCTCCCGAGAGTTGCTTGGAGAGGACGAAGCGCGCGGGAATGGCCAAGGCCGTGAACAGGCCGGCGAGCGCGATGAAAAGGAGGGGCGGCATCTTCAGGTAGTCGCCGAGCATCGGCCAGACGACATCCGCGATGCACAGCAGCCAGCAGACCAGGCTGAGTATGTTCAGGTGCAAGCTGTGGGAATAGCGAGCCACCCTGCCGCTGTTGGGGACGAGCTTGATCATGGGCGGCCGTCCCTCAGATAGACCGTTTCGATCGGGTCTTGACGGGAATGCCACTTGGCCAGTTGCAGCGCGCAGTGGTTGGGCTCGATGAGCCGCGACATGATGCGACAGAACGCGCATTGGGCGCCGTACTGCTCGGCGATCCGGGCGCACAGGGTCTGGTCTCCACGTCCGCCGCAAAGCCGGTTCAAAAAACCCGAAACCTGATAAAAGTTCATGCGCCACCGCCTTGGATGGGGTTGAGCGCTATCTTTCGCACGTTTTAACGTGATTATCAAGTTAAACGTGATTTTGGAGTTGCGATTGCTTTCCGACAGCGCGAGCCCTACATTCGCCGAATGACCCTTGGCATCGCACTCGTCGCGGTTATGGCAACAGTATTCCTTGCGCTTCTATTGCGTAGGAGACCTACTGCCTATGTTCTCCAGCCGGGAGACGTTGATCTATTGTTGACATTACCCAGGCAAGTCTTACCCGACCGAAACGCCAATAAGGTATGGGAGGACTTCTGCGACGCCGGCCTGGTCGACATACACAGTGTTCAAGGAGACTTGAGCGAGTCTCACCTGTTTGTTTTAAGTGAGCGAGGCAGGTCGGCACTAGCTGACTATTAGACGCCAAACCTGCCGCGCGTGGCATTGAACAAACTAAGTAGTTCTGCTTGAGTGAGCGCCCGGCCCTCCCACATAGCGACACACGCAATCCTTGAAGTATTCGGAACCGGGACCGCGCCATTGCCTCGCGCACCGATCTGCATAGTAAACGCTGCGTTCGATGCCGATGGGGACGTGAAGGTCGAGGCGAAGGTCTCGAAGGTGCTGTTAATTCCGAGAATGTGACCGCCTGCTCCAACAGCCTCATCCACGCTGGAGGCGAGAAACGCCCACGAACCCGTGGGAATGCTTGTCGCGGAGATGTTCTGCATCGCATTGGTGCCGGAACCATTCGTCACTGATGTGAACAACTTTCCGCCCGAACTCATGCCCGTGGATGAGCCGATAGAGGACGCACTGTTGTTATTGGTGCCGAGAAAACCAGCGGAGCCGGCTGCCGCATACCAAACCCATGCCGCGAGCGTCCACTTGGCATTGTCCTTGTGCAGATTGTTCATCCACGTTTCATTGGCCGCATCGTAAGTCAAATAGTCGCCGCCATCGAAGCTCAGATACTCCGAGGCAGACATGTTCCCGGCCGTCCCATTAATAGTCGGATCGGTCGCATCCGCACCTGCGGTGGTGCCACGGAAGAAGTC
>NZ_RZOS01000624.1:0-2644 GCF_004022605.1 Mesorhizobium sp. M4B.F.Ca.ET.089.01.1.1 | reverse complement strand
GCCTGTGCCTGGCTGCCGCCGGACCTCGACACCGCCCGCCATGACCGCAAGTGCGGTCGAGCGGAGCGGCGAGCGCCAGCCGAGCCGGCCGGCGAGATCGGCCAGCCACGTCACCGGCCGTGCGGCCATCGGCGGAACGGCAATCACAGGGGCCGGGGGCAGGCCGAGCCAGTTGCGATGCAAAAGGACTAGGTCCTTCAGCGTCAGGCCTTCATCGCCGCCGAGCGAGAGGTCCGAGCCGGAGGGCAAGACGCCGCCGATCGCGGCGCTGACCGCGCCGGCGACATCGTCGAGCGCGACCGCCGTGACCTGGCTGTCGGCGTAAGCCAGAGGGATCGCCAACGGGAAGGCCGCCAGCGCCCTCAACAAGGCGGAGCCGCCATGCGCATTGCGGCCGAGCACCAGCGCCGGCCGCAGGATGACATAGCGCACGCCGCTTGCCGCGAGCGCCCCGTCGGCCCGCCTCTTGGTGTCGAGAAAGGGCAGGTCGCGGCCGGTTCCCCCTGTGTCCGCCGAGATCTGGACGATCAGCAATTCCCGGTCGCGCGCAGCCTCATAGAGAGCGAGCATCGCCTTTTCCTGGGTGGCCGTCAGGTCATCGGCGAGCCCGTCCTGCAGCGCGCCGGCGCAATTGACCACCGCCTGCTGGCCATCCAGTGCGGTCTGCCAGTCCACACTCCGCGTCATGCCGGCGAGGTCGGCCTTCAGCCAGCGCACCTGCGGCATCTTCAGCGCCGCGCGCGCCGGCTCGCGTCCAAGCCCAGTGACCTGGTGGCCTTCCTCCGCAAGTCTTCTTGTGACGGCGGACCCGATGAAGCCGGTCGCACCGAGAATCAGGATGTTCATGCCGGAACTCTAGCTGAAACCACTTCAGCCGAAACCAGGTCAGGTGGCACTCATCCAGGGCACGATCGCCACCGACGCCGTCGCCGCCAAACGGGTGGAGTTAAAGCATGACCCCGGAATCGTCGCCGATTTCCGGGGTCATGCACGAGGGGCGCCAGGCGGGGGTTCCGGCGCGCCTCAATGGCCTCCGCCACCACCGCCGGCCTGGTCGGCCGGCTTGCGGATGAACAGGACGAACAGGCCGAGCGTGGCGAACAGCACCGTCAGCATGTAGAACACGTCCATGAAGGACAGCAGCGATGCCTGCTGCTGGACCATGCCGGACAGCTTGGAGATCGCCGCCTTGGTGGCGTCGAGACCGGCGGTCTGCTCGAAGTTCATGGTCATGTTCTGCAGCTTCTGCTGCGCTTCGGCGCTGCCCCACTGAACATGCTCGGCGAGCCTGGCGTAGTGGAAGGCGTTGCGGTCGATCAGCACCGTGTTGATGACGGCAAGGCCGACGGCGCCGCCGAGGTTGCGGGTCAGGTTGAACAGGCCAGACGCATTCTTCAGCCGCTCCGGCGGCAGCGTGCCGAGCGCGATGTTGTTGATCGGCACCATGCACAGCATCATCGAGCAGCCGCGCAGGATCTGCGGGATGAGCAGCTCGTAGAAATCCCAGTCGGCGGTCAGATGCGTCATCCACCAGGTGCCGGTGGCGAAGCCGAAGAAGCCGATCATCATCATCAGCCTGAGATCGATCTTGTTCGACAGGATGCCGGCAACGGGCGCTGTGAAGAACATCGCCAGGCCGCTGACGAACAGCGCTTCGCCGATCATCATCGAATCGTAGCCGCGGATACGGCCGAGGAACACCGGATAGAGATAGGTCAGCCCGTAGAGGCCGATGCCGACGACGAAGGAGAACAGCGAGCCGAAGGCGAAGTTGACGTTGGTGAAGGCGCGCAGGTCGACGATCGGCTCCTCGGCGGTGAAGGCGCGCCAGAAGAACAGCACTGCGCCGATGCTCATGACGGCGGCGCAGATGAACACCGCCTGGTCCTGCAGCCAGTCGTTGTTGGGGCCTTCCTCCAGCACATATTCCATGCAGCCGAGGAAGGCGGCCATGCCGGCGAGGCCCCACCAGTCGAACTTCGAGAACAGCTTGAGGTTGGGCTTGTCGAAATCGATCAGCGTCCAGGCCGCCGTCGCCACCAAAATGCCGGGCACGACATTGATCAGGAACAGCCAGTGCCAGGACATGGCGTGGCTGATATAGCCGCCGACCGTCGGGCCGATCGTCGGCGCCAGCGTCGCCACCAGGCCGATCATCGGCGAGACGACGGCGCGGCGCGACGGCGGGAAGATGGTGAAGGCGGCAGCGAAGACGCTGGGGATCATGCCGCCGCCGATGAAGCCCTGGATGGCGCGGTAGACGATCATCTGGTCGATGTTGGTGGCGGTCGCGGCCAGCGCGCTGGCCGCGGTGAAGCCGGCGGCAGCGATTGTGAACAGGACCCGCGTCGACAGCATCCGGCTGAGGAAGCCTGACAGCGGGATCATCACCACCTCGGCGATCAGATAGGCCGTCTGCACCCACGGGATCTCGTCCGAGCTGGCGCTCAAGCCCGCCTGGATCTCGGCCAGCGAGGCCGAGACGATCTGGATGTCCAGGATCGCCATGAACATGCCGAACACCATCGCCAGGAAGGCGATGACGCGGCGAACCGGCATATGGTCGGCCGGTAGGGCGGGTGCCGCCGGCCGTGCCGGTATCGATCCTGCGGTGACGGTTGCGGTTGCCATGTCATGGCCTCCC
>NZ_RZOS01000623.1:0-2647 GCF_004022605.1 Mesorhizobium sp. M4B.F.Ca.ET.089.01.1.1 | reverse complement strand
GCCATGGTGTTGACATGGCCTGGCGTGCCGGTGACCGCCTGCGCCAGCATCTCGCCGCGCGGGTCGAACACGCCGGCCGACAGGTCGCCGGATTCACGCACCGAGGTCGAAAACGCAGTGCGCAGCAGCGTCAGCGCCTGTTCCTCGACGACCGAGATCAACCGGTTCCACATGACCTGCATGCGGATTTCGCCAATGTCGCTCATGCCTGGCTGCCTTTGCGGATGAGAAGGATCGCGCCGTCGCTCTGGATGACGGCGTCAAAGCTGGTGGTGATGACGGTGGAGGTCTCGCGCTCGACGATGACGGCCGGCCCTGCCACGCGGTCCCCGGCGCAGAGCGTCTCGCGTTCGATGATGCCGTAGGTTTGTGGCGCGCCGCTGGCCGGATCGAAGACCGAGCGGGTCGTGACCGCCTCATTGTTGCGCTTACCGGTCGTGAGCTCGTGCCTGGCGACTTCTGGCCGAACATCCGTCGCCTTGACCGACCAGGTGACGATCTCGATCTCCAGCCCGTCGAGGCCTTCGATGGCGCGGCCGAAGAAGCGCTGGTAGTTCGCCTCGAACAGGTCCTTGAGCTTCGTCACGGCATCGTCGCCGAACGGCTCGTCCGCCACGGGCACGGGGATTTCCCAGCCCTGGCCGGCATAGCGCATGAAGGCGGTGATCTCGCAGACGATCCTGCCGGCAGCACCCGTCCGCACGAAACCTTCGGCGGAGGCCTTGAGGTCGGCGAGCAGCGTGTTGACCTCGGCCGGCTTGAACCGCGACAGCCGCGTCAGCTTCGAGGCCAGCGCCTCGTAGCCGAACGGAGCCTTGAGGAAGCCGATCGCCGATCCGACGCCCGCGCCCTTGGGCACGATGCACTGGTCGATGCCGAGCTTCTCGCACAGCCTTGCGGCGTGGAGGGGGGCGGCGCCGCCGAAAGCGATCATCAGATTGTCGGAAATGTTCTTGCCGTTTTCGACGGCGTGGACGCGGGCGGCATTGGCCATGTTCTCGTCCACCACCTCGCAGATGCCGAAGGCGGTCGACATCGCGTTGAGCGACAGCCGCTCGCCGACATCGCGCAGGATAGCCTGCTCGGAGGCGGACGCGTCGAGCTTGATCGCGCCGCCGGCGAAGTTGTCGGGGTCGAGCTTGCCGAGCACAAGGTCGGCGTCGGTGATCGCCGGACGCTTGCCGCCGCGGCCGTAGCAGGCCGGCCCCGGCTCCGAGCCGGCGCTTTCGGGCCCGGTCTGGATGCGGCCCATGGCGTCGACCCAGGCGATCGAGCCGCCGCCGGCGCCGATCTCGATCATCTCGATCACCGGAATGGAGATCGGCATGCCCGATCCCTTGCAGAAGCGGTAGGTGCGCGCCACCTCGAAGGTTCTCGCCGTGCGCGGCGCATAGTCCTCGATCAGGCAGATCTTGGCGGTGGTGCCGCCCATGTCATAGGAGACGACCTTCTCCAGGCCGAAGCGCCTGGCGATGTCGGCGGCGAAGATCGCACCACCGGCCGGGCCGGATTCGACCAGCCGCACCGGGAATTCCGAAGCGGTCTCCACCGAGATCAGGCCGCCGCCCGAGTGGATCATGAACACCGGGCACTCGGCGCCCATCTCCTTCAGGCGGATCTGCAGGCGGGCGAGGTAGTCGGCCATCTGCGGCCGCACATAAGCGTTGGCGCAGACCGTGTTGAAGCGCTCGAACTCGCGCATCTGCGGCGACACTTCGGCGCTGATCGAAATCGGGATGCTGAGCTTGCGGGCGAGGATCTCGCGGGCACGACGCTCGTGGTCGGCGTTGGCGTAGGCATGGATGAAGCCGATCGCCACCGAGCCGAAGCCGCCGGCCGCGATCCGGTCGGCGATCTCTGCGAGAGCGGCTTCGTCGAGCGGCTGCAGTTCCTGGCCCTCGGCGCCGATACGGCCCTTGACCGTGAAGCGGTCCTCGCGCGGGATCAGCGGCGTCGGCAGTTGCAGGTTGAGATCATACTGCTCGAAGCGGTTTTCGGTGCGCATCTCGATCACGTCGCGGAAGCCCTCGGTCGTGACCAGCGCGGTCCGCGCGCCACGGCGCTCGATCAGCGCATTGGTCGCCAGCGTCGTGCCGTGGATGATGATGCCGATCTCGGAAGGCGAGATGCCGGCATCGCGGGTGACGACGGCAATGCCGTCGAGGATCGCCTGCTCGGGCGCCGCATAATTGGTCAGCACCTTGGTCGAGAACAGCGTCCCCCTGATGTCGAGGGCGATGTCGGTGAAGGTGCCGCCAATGTCCGCGCCGAGACGGATGTCGTCAGTTCTGGAGGTCATGCCTTGGCCTTCTGGGAAGAGAGTGCTGCGTCGCGCATCTGGGAAAGGGTCTGCCGGGGCGTGAGCGCCTCGGGCGAGATGGCGATATCGAGGACGGCGCCCGTCGCGGAGCCGAGCGCCCGGCCGAACGCGGCGCCGAAATCCGCAGTGGATTCGACGCGCTCGGCGTGGAAGCCATAGGCCTTTGCCAGCGTCACGAAGTCGGGGTTCTCGAGCGACGTCCCGGAAACGCGAGGCGGATAGTGGCGCTCCTGATGCGCGCGGATGGTGCCGTAGATGCCGTTGTTGAGGATCAGCAAGATCGGCTGCGCGCCGGCCTGCATGGCGGTGCCGAGTTCCTGGCAGTTC
>NZ_RZOS01000622.1:0-2648 GCF_004022605.1 Mesorhizobium sp. M4B.F.Ca.ET.089.01.1.1 | reverse complement strand
AGGTTCTGAAGAACCCCGGCTGACAGCTGCCGCCAACGGAGACCGTTCCATGAAGCAAAGACTGGCCGCCATCGGCACCGTCGAAACGCTGCCGCACCGGGTCGCTGCCTTCCTCAGCCGCGAGATCGAATCGGGCGAGCTCAATCCGGGCACACGGCTGCCGACGGAACAGGAGCTTTCGGAAAAGTTCGGCGTCAGCCGCAACGTGGTGCGCGAGGCGATCGCCCAGCTTCGCGCCGACGGCATGATCGAGGCCCGGCAAGGCGTCGGCGCCTTCGTGCTGGCGCCGGAGCAGCGCGCCTCGATCCGCATCGACGGCGAGGCGCTGAAGGACAGCGAGAACATGGAGCGGCTGTTCGAGCTGCGCTGCATCCTCGAGGCCGAATCCGCGGCACTTGCCGCCGAGCGGCGCGGACAGGAGCACCTCGACGCCATCAAGGCAGCGCTCGACCGCATGAGCGGCGAGGAGCGCTGGGAGGAAGGCAGCATCGATGCGGACCTTCTGTTCCACCGCGAGATCGCGCGCGCCACCGGCAACAGCTACATCCACACCTTCATCTCCTTCGTCTGCGAACAGATCCGCCGCTCGATCCACTACGCCCGCCTGACCAACCCGCTGCACGATCTGGTCGAGGTCAATGTCGGCGAACATGTGCGCATCTACGAAGCGCTGGTCGCCGGCGATCCCAGCGCCGCCGAGGCAGCGATGCGCGCCCACATCATCGGCGCGGCGGAGCGCGTCGGCGTCAAGCTGCCGGCAGCGCGGCGCAAACAGTCCGGCAAGGGAAAGTAAAATGCCGATCGGGGACACAAACGCAATTTCGGATGTCTGCCTGCTCGTCGAGGACATCGAGCGCACGGTGGCGTTCTATGTCGAGAAGCTCGGCTTCCGGCTGCGCCGCCGCGCCGAGGGTTTTGCCGACTTCCATGGCGAGGGCGTGACGCTTGCCGCCTGGGAGATCGACCACATCAACCGGCATACCGGCGTGTCCAAGCTGAGATCGCCGCGCCAGGCGCACAAGGTCTGCGTGGCGGTGCGGCTCGACAGCCCCGGCGAGATCGACCGGCTGCATGGCGAGCTGAGCGCCAAGGGCGTGCCCTTCTATGGTCCGCCGGAAGACTATGTCTGGAACGCGCGCTGCGCCTACTTCACCGATCCCGACGACACGCTTTGGGAATTATACGCCTGGCTCGACGGCGGCCCCGGCGACTACCACGACGAACAGCCGTAGACGTCGCGCCGTGGGAGCGGCGCGCAATGAAGAAACCTCTTGCAACAGGAGCGAAAAATGAGTGGGAACAAGCATTTCGACATGAACCGCCGAAGCTTCGTGAAATCCGGCATCGCCGCCGTTGCCGCCGCGTCCGCCGGCATGCAGTTGGTGCTGACGCCAGGCGCCAAAGCGGCCGGCAAGGTCGTCATCCAGTATGACTGGCTGATGTCCAACGGCCAGATCGGCGATATCGCGGCCGTCGCCAACGGCTATTTCAAGGACGCCGGACTGGAGGTCGAGTTCAGCCCCGGCGGGCCGAACGCAGCGACCGTGCCGCCGGTGGTCTCGGGCGCCGCCCAGCTCGGCCAGTTCTCGGAAACGCCGCAGCTCTACGCGGCGCGCGCCAGCGGTGTGCTGGTGAAGATCATCGCCTGCGGCTTCCGCACCGGACCCTATGCCTTCACCTCGAAGCCGGCGAAGCCGATCCGCGGCGTTGCCGACCTCAAAGGCAAGAAGATCGGCATCCAGCCGACGGCGCGGTTCGTCATCGACGAGATCCTGGCCAAGAACGGCATCGATCCGTCGGAAGTCACCATCGTCAATGTCGGCTTCGACAAGGCGCCGCTGGTGCGCGGCGATGTCGACGCCATCGGCGGCTGGATCACCAACACGCAGGCGCTGAGCGTCGTCGGCGACGACCGCATCGACCTCCTCGTGCGCGATCTCGGGCTTAGTTCCTACGCCGATGTCTATTTCGCCACCGACAAGGCGATCGAGGAGAATGCAGACACGCTGGCGAAGTTCATCGGCGCCGTCGCCAAGGGTTGGGGCTGGGTGCATGCCAACCCGCAGGAAGCGGTGAAGAAGATGGTCGCCGCCTATCCGGAGATGGATCTCGGCTGGGAGGAAAAGACGATCAACCTCGTTCTCAAGCTTTCCTTCGACGGCGCCACCGCCAAGGACGGCTGGGGCACGTTCGACCCCGCCTCCATCGAGGAGCAGCTGGCGCTGCTCGACAAGGTCGGCCAGTACCCGAACGGCCGGCCGGCGGCCGCGGATGTCTACACCACCAAGATCCTCGAACTGTCGGCCGCCGACCGGCCCAAGCTCGACGCGCCCGCCGCCTGATGGCGAACGCGATCGAGGCAAGCCGACTGGATGTCGGCTATGGCGTCCGGCAGACGGCGGTGAAAGTTCTCGCCGGCCTCGACCTCACGGTCGCGGCCGGCTCCTTCCTGTCGATCCTCGGCCCGTCGGGATGCGGCAAGTCGACCCTGCTGCGCGTGGTCGCCGACCTGCTCGACCCGCTCGGTGGCACGATCAGCGTGCTGGGCGACACGCCGCATGCGGTGCGCACGCGCCGTGATGTCGGCTTCGTCTTCCAGGATTCGACGCTGCTGCCCTGGCGCACGGTGCGCGACAATGTGCGTTTGC
>NZ_RZOS01000621.1:0-2650 GCF_004022605.1 Mesorhizobium sp. M4B.F.Ca.ET.089.01.1.1 | reverse complement strand
CCGCCAGTGCGGCCGCGACATCGTCGTGGCAGCCGTCTCGGCCCGCGATCCCAAGCGCGACCGCGGCGTCGACCTTGGTGGCGCTCAATGGTTCGACGATGCGGTCAAGATGGCGGAGACGGCCGATATCGACGTCTTCGTCGAACTGATCGGCGGTGACGAGGGGCCCGCGCGGGCCTCGGTGAAAGCAGCACTCGAGGCCGGCCGCCATGTGGTCACCGCCAACAAAGCGCTGCTGGCCAAGCATGGCGTGCAGGTGGCCGAGATCGCCGAGAAGAAGGGCGTGCTGCTGAACTACGAAGCGGCGGTCGCGGGCGGCATCCCGGTGATCAAGACGATGCGCGAGGCGATGGCCGGCAATTCGGTCACCCGCGTCTTCGGCATCCTCAACGGCACCTGCAACTACATCCTGACCCGCATGGAAGCCGAGGGCATCACCTTCGACGCCTGCCTGAAGGACGCGCAACGGCTCGGCTATGCCGAAGCCGATCCGACCTTCGACATCGAGGGCCACGACACTGCGCACAAGCTGTCGATCCTGACCAGCCTTGCCTTCGGCACGAAGATCGCCGCCAACGACATCTATATGGAAGGCATCTCCAACATCAGCCAGGCCGACATCCGCGCGGCCGGCGATCTCGGCTACCGCATCAAGCTGCTCGGCGTCGCGCAGCGCACCGAGAGCGGCATCGAGCAGCGCGTGCACCCGACCATGGTGCCGACGGCTTCCGTCATCGCGCAGGTGCACGGCGTCACCAACGCGGTGGCGATCGAGACCGACATCCTGGGCGAGCTCCTGCTTTCCGGCCCCGGCGCCGGCGGCAACGCCACCGCCTCGGCGGTGATCGGCGATATTGCCGACATCGCCAAGAGCCGGCCGGGCTTCCAGCACGGCCCGGTCTTCGGCCGCCCGGCGAAGGAGCTGAAGCCCTACAAAAGGGCGCAGATGCGCAGCCATGCCGGCGGCTATTTCATCCGGCTCACCGTGCACGATCGCATCGGCGTCTTCGCCGCGATCGCCAAGCGCATGGCCGACAACGACATCTCGCTGGAATCGATCGTCCAGCAGGCGGCCGGGCCTGAAACCGACGCCCAGAAGACCGTCATCCTCGTCACCCACGAGACGACGGAGGCTGCGGTGCGCAAGGCTGTCGAAGGCATCACCAAGGACGGCCATTTGACCGACAAGCCGCAGGTGATCCGCATCGAGCGGGCGGAATAGCCAAACTCGCCTTTAATCGATTGATATTGCTTGGATTTCAAAAAATCCGCGGCCAAGTCTTGCCGTTGTCACGGAGCTTTGACACAAGAAACGCGCCTCTGGCGGGAGGCAGCGTTTCAACGAGGAACTGCCGCTTATGAACATCGCGCAGAACATTGTCGCCGGCCTCGACCGGATACTCACCATGGAGCTGGTGCGCGTCACCGAGCGGGCAGCGGTGGCGGCCGCCAGACTGCGCGGGCGGGGTGACGAGAAGGCGGCCGACCAGGTCGCTGTCGATGCCATGCGCCAGGAGCTCAACCGCCTCGCCATCAAGGGCACGGTGGTGATCGGCGAGGGCGAGCGCGACGAAGCGCCGATGCTCTACATCGGCGAGGAGGTCGGCACCGGCAAAGGCCCGGCGGTCGATATCGCGCTCGATCCGCTCGAAGGCACGACGATCTGCGCCAAGAACCTGCCCAACGCGCTGGCGGTCATCGCCATCGCGGAAAAGGGCAGCCTGCTGTTCGCGCCCGACGTCTATATGGACAAGATCGCCATCGGTCCCGGCTATGCCGACGGCGTCATCGACATCGATGCCGCGCCGGCCGACAACATCGCCAGCCTGGCCAAGGCCAAGGGTGTCGCGGTGTCCGACATCACCGCCTGCATCCTCGACCGCCCGCGCCACGCCAAGCTGATCGATGCGGTGCGCGCGACGGGCGCGGCGATCCGGCTGATCGGCGACGGCGATGTCGCCGGCGTCATCCACACCACCGATCCGGAAGAAACCGGCATCGACATCTATCTCGGCACCGGCGGCGCGCCGGAAGGCGTGCTGGCGGCGGCGGCGCTGCGCTGCACCGGCGGCCAGATGCAGGGCCGGCTGATCCTCGACACGCCGGAGAAGGTGGCGCGCGCCGCCAAGATGGGCATTTCCGATCCGAAACGGGTCTATCAGGCGAAGGACATGGCGCGCGGCGACGTGCTGTTCGCGGCAACCGGCGTCACCGACGGCAACATGCTCGACGGCGTCAAGTTCGGCCGCACCTTCATCACCACCCACACCATCGTGCTGCGTTCCTCGTCGCGGACGGTGCGCGAGATCAAGGCGCGCCACCAGGATCTGGAAAAGTTTTGATTCCGTCCCGATTAGCCGTCGCATATTAGTATCGGCACTATGAAAATATGCGGGCGGCGCGTCGCATGACGGGCGAAAGACGGCTTTTCCTGGATGTCAGGCAGTCGGCCACCGGTGTCTCCTGGGAGCACCGGCTGACCGAACGGCAGGATATGAACGCGCTCGCCATCGCCCAGGGCCACGGCGTGCCCGACATCGTCGCACGCGTGCTGGCCGGACGCGGCGTCACCGCCGAGCAGACCGAGCGCTTCCTCGACCCGACGATCCGCGACCTGTTGCCGAACCCGGCCTCGCTCACCGACATGGAC
>NZ_RZOS01000620.1:0-2652 GCF_004022605.1 Mesorhizobium sp. M4B.F.Ca.ET.089.01.1.1 | reverse complement strand
AAGCTCCACGCCTATGTGCTGGAGCGGGAAACCACCGCGGAGGAGATCGCGCGGCTCGCCGAAAAATGCACCGGCCCGGAGAGCTTCGAAGTCAAACGCGACGTGCTTTACCTGCACGCGCCGGAGGGGCTTGGCAAATCGGTGTTCGCCAATCTCGTTCCACGCACCCTGAAAGTGCCGGGCACCGCGCGCAACTGGCGCTCGGTGCAGGCGCTGCTGGAGATGGCGACCAAGGCGGGTGCCTGATGCCTCGACTCAGGCGGCCGTCTGCCAGTCGAAGGTCAGCTCCTCGCGGAAGGCAAAGCGCTTGATGTGGTCGGCGACGACCGTTTCCAGCCGCTCGAGCGAGGTGGCGTCGTCGGCTGCCACGGCGATGTGAAGCGCCTTGGCATCGGCCTCCATGACCGTGCGTCCCAGCGACGTCAGATCGATGGCGCCGTGGTGCGGGTCGAACTCGACCGGAAATTTGTGCGCCCAGTGCTTGCAGAGCTGCTGCAGGTAGCGGCTGGCATGTTCGGTGGCGACGTCGGCGCGGCTGGTCGGCATGGATGGTTCTCCGATGGGTCATGAAAAACGCCAGCCTCGCGAGGCTGGCGCCATGACTGCATAGATAGGCGCCGTCGCGCGAAACGCCATAGGCGACCGATCACATCGGCGTTGCCGGCCTACCAGCTGCCGGTGTTCGCCATCGAGGCCCAGGGCTCGGCCTTGGCCTTGGCCGGACCCTTCTGCAGCAGCTCGATCGAAATGCCGTCCGGCGAGCGGATGAAGGCCATGTTGCCGTCCCGTGGCGGCCTGTTGATGGTGACGCCCTTGTCCATCAGATTTTGGCAGGTGGCGTAGATGTCGTCGACCTCGTAGGCGAGGTGGCCGAAATTGCGGCCGCCCTTGTAGTCTTCGGGGTCCCAATTGTAGGTCAATTCGACCAACGGCGCCTTTTCCGTGACGCCGCTTTGTTCGTCTTCGGAGGCAGCGAGGAAGATCAGCGTGTAGCGCCCCTGCTCGTTCTCGTAGCGGCGCACTTCCTTCAGGCCGAGCTTGTTGCAGTAGAAGTCGAGCGAGGCATCGATGTCGGCGATGCGGACCATGGTGTGCAGATAGCGCATGGGATCTTTCTCCGGGCGTTGCGTCGCGGCGGAACATAGGGGCCACCCGGCCAAAGGGCAATCGCCGTGGCGCCGGGGGCAAGAGGGCAATCCGATGGTCAAGCAGAGCCGGAGCGGCGGCAGCGTCCGATTTTAGGACATCGTCACCCGGCTGCGGACATGCCGGCAAACAACAAATGAGGTATTCCACTGCTCAACAGTGAAAAAAGGCACGTCAGGTCTTGCACAGACCGGAAGCCGCAGTGTTAATCTGATGTCAAGAATCAGTTGCGGTTGTGTTGAAAAAAGGGGGCATTCTTATGGGGGAAAAGGCCTCTTTTACGGGGCGGGACGGAAGCCTTGAGGGCGCCTTGAAGCGTGACAGCGGCGGCGAAGGCGCCGACCTTGTCGAAATCGCCGGCGCAATCAAATGGTTCGACGTAGCCAAGGGCTACGGTTTCATTCTTCCGGACGATGGTGTCTCCGGTGATATTCTCCTCCATGTGACGTGCCTTCGAAAGGACGGGTTCCAGACCGCGCTGGAAGGCGCGCGCGTCGTTTGCCTGGTCAAGCAGGGCGATCGCGGCCTGCAGGCCTTCCGCGTTCTTTCCATGGACGCCAGCACGGCGGTCCATCCGGCCGAGATGCAGGAGCAGCGCACCCACGTCACCGTGACGCCGGAGAGCGGGCTTGAGCGGGCGCTGGTGAAGTGGTTCAACCGCACCAAGGGATTCGGCTTCCTGACCCGGGGCGAGGGCACCGAGGACATTTTCGTCCACATGGAGACGTTGCGCCGCTACGGCATTACCGAGCTCAGGCCCGGCCAGGTCGTGCTGGTTCGCTTCGGCCGCGGCGACAAAGGCCTTATGGCTGCCGAAATTCATCCCGATATGGGCACCTTGCCGGTCTCGCATTAAGCTGTGTTGATATTCTGGTGAGGCCGGCCCGCAGATGGCGGCTTCCTGTGCTTCCGGCGCACACGTACTTCAAGTACGCTCCGCTCCGGTTCTCGGAAACCACCATTCTCGACTCGGCCTGACCTGAATCTCAACACACCTTGGGACGACGTCCCGGCTCAGGATTTTGCATGCTTCACAGGAACTGGCTGACGGCAGGCGCGATCTGCATCGCGATGGCTATCGTCGTCGCGGCGGGCGCCTATTTCTATTCGCAGCGGCCGACTTCGGCGGACGGCCAGGCCATGATCCTGCCGGTCGACCCGACGCCGCTGGTGGCGGTGACGAAATCGGGCGAGCGTTCCTTTTCGATCGAGATCGCCGACACGCCCGACGAGCGCGAGGCGGGCCTGATGTTCCGCCAGCAGATGGCCGACGATCACGGCATGCTGTTCGTGTTCGAGGAGTCCAGGGACCTGACTTTCTGGATGAAGAACACGCCGATGCCGCTCGACCTGATCTTCGTCGGCCAGGACGGCAGGATCCGGGCAATCTTGAAAGGCGAGCCGCAGTCCGAGGCGATCATCTCGCCCGGCGAACCGGTGCGCTTCGTGCTCGAGCTCAAGGCAGGCACGGCCGCCAAGGACGGTATCGCGGACGGCGACCTGTTG
>NZ_RZOS01000061.1:0-20130 GCF_004022605.1 Mesorhizobium sp. M4B.F.Ca.ET.089.01.1.1 | reverse complement strand
TCGCCGAAGCCTATCCGCAGGACGGCATCGTCGGCGAGGAACATGCCGCGGTCGCGGGGACGACAGGCCATGTTTGGGTGATCGACCCGATCGACGGCACCGCCAATTTCGTGCGCGGCATTCCGGCCTGGTGCGTGGTGATCGCCTGCGCCAGTAACGGAGAGACGGTGGTCGGTGTCATCCACGAGCCCTCGACGGGCGAGACCTTCCACGGCCATCGCGGCGGCGGCGCCTTCGTCAACGGCAGGCCGATCACGGCGAGCAAGGCCGCGAGCCTTACGGAAGGATCGGTCGGAACCGGGCTGTCGAACCGGGCCAACACCGAGCATGTCGCCGTGCTCATCCGCGCCATCATGGCCGAAGGCGGCGTCTTCTACCGCAACGCGTCGGGCGCGCTGATGCTCGCCTATGCCGCCTCCGGCCGGCTGCTCGGCTATGTCGAGGAACATATGAACGCCTGGGATTGCCTGGCCGGCATGCTGCTGGTCGAGGAAGCCGGCGGCACGGTGCTCACGGCTGATCCGGCAACCGTCATCGGCCAGGGGACGAAGGTGATCGCCGGTGGAAAGGCGATCTTCCCGAAGCTGCAGGCACTCTGCGTCGAGGCATTCGGGCGCTGATTGCGGCGGCTGCGACGTTTTTGCCCGCCTCGGATTCTGCAAGTTTGGCCATGTCCGGCGGCAAATCGGCTGCGGTACGCGTGATTTAGGCCTTTTCCCTGCCGTGGACCGGGATAGTGGACGCCTTGCGCAGAATGCTTGCGCGCCGTCCGGCCTGTTCTTATATACGCGCCAAGCCGTTCGGCGCCGGAAAGCCGGTTGCCGGAACGGGATTTCTTGTGAACAGGGGCTTTCGTCGGAACGCCTTCACGGGTCCTGAGAGCCTGCTTAGCGGAGAGACTAGAACAATGGCAAAAGTAATCGGTATCGATCTGGGAACGACCAACTCCTGTATCGCCATCATGGATGGCAAGGAGCCGAAGGTCATCGAGAATGCGGAAGGCGCGCGCACGACCCCTTCCATCGTCGCCATCAGCGGCGACGGCGAGCGCCTCGTCGGCCAGCCGGCCAAGCGCCAGGCGGTCACCAATCCTGAAAACACCATCTTCGCGGTGAAGCGCCTGATCGGCCGCCGCTATGACGATCCGGTGACGGAGAAAGACAAGAAGCTTGTCCCCTACAAGATCGTCAAGGGCGACAATGGCGATGCCTGGGTCGAGGCCGGCGGCAAGAAGCAGTCGCCGTCGCAGATCTCGGCCATGATCCTGCAGAAGATGAAGGAGACGGCGGAAGCCTATCTCGGCGAGAAGGTCGAGAAGGCGGTCATCACCGTTCCGGCCTATTTCAACGACGCCCAGCGCCAGGCGACCAAGGACGCCGGCAAGATCGCCGGCCTCGAGGTGCTGCGCATCATCAACGAGCCGACCGCGGCAGCCCTTGCCTACGGCCTCGACAAGAAGGACGGCAAGACCATCGCCGTCTATGACCTTGGCGGCGGCACCTTCGACATTTCCGTGCTCGAGATCGGCGACGGCGTCTTCGAGGTGAAGTCGACCAATGGCGACACCTTCCTCGGCGGCGAGGATTTCGACATGCGCCTGGTCGAGTATCTGGCGGCCGAGTTCAAGAAGGAACAGGGCATCGACCTGAAGGCCGACAAGCTTGCCTTGCAGCGCCTGAAGGAGGCGGCCGAGAAGGCCAAGATCGAGCTGTCGTCGACGACGCAGACCGAGATCAACCTGCCCTTCATCACCGCCGACGCCACCGGCCCGAAGCACCTGACGCTGAAGCTGACCCGGGCGAAGTTCGAGAGCCTGGTCGAGGATCTCGTCCAGCGCACGATCGATCCCTGCAAGGCGGCGCTCAAGGACGCCGGCCTGAAGGCCGGCGAGATCGACGAGGTCGTCCTGGTCGGCGGCATGACCCGCATGCCCAAGATCCAGGAGATCGTGAAGCAGTTCTTCGGCAAGGAGCCGCACAAGGGCGTCAACCCCGATGAGGTCGTGGCGCTCGGCGCCGCCATCCAGGCCGGCGTGCTGCAGGGCGACGTCAAGGACGTGCTGCTGCTCGACGTGACGCCGCTGTCGCTCGGCATCGAGACGCTGGGCGGCGTGTTCACCCGCTTGATCGAGCGCAACACGACGATCCCGACCAAGAAGAGCCAGGTGTTCTCGACCGCCGAGGATAGTCAGTCGGCGGTGACCATCCGCGTCTTCCAGGGCGAGCGCGAGATGGCGGCCGACAACAAGATGCTCGGCCAGTTCGACCTGGTCGGCATCCCGCCGGCGCCGCGCGGCGTGCCGCAGATCGAAGTCACCTTCGACATCGACGCCAACGGCATCGTCAACGTCTCTGCCAAGGACAAGGGCACCGGCAAGGAGCACCAGATCCGCATCCAGGCGTCCGGCGGTCTTTCGGACACCGACATCGAGAAGATGGTCAAGGATGCCGAGGCCAATGCCGAGGCCGACAAGAAGCGCCGCGCCGTGGTCGAGGCCCGCAACCAGGCCGAGGCGCTTGTGCATTCGTCGGAGAAGTCGCTGAAGGAATATGGCGACAAGGTCTCCGAGACCGAGCGCACGGCGATTTCCGATGCGATCGCGGCGCTGAAGACCGCCACCGAGGGTGACGACGCGGCCGAGATCGAGGCCAAGACACAGGCGCTCGCCGAAGCTTCGATGAAGCTTGGCCAGGCCATGTACGAAGCCTCGCAGAAGGAAGCGGCCGAGGCCGACGCCAAGGCGGACGCCGCCAAGGACTCGGACGTGGTCGATGCCGACTTCGAGGAAATCGACGAGGATGACGACAAGAAGAAGTCGGCCTGAACCGTCTGACGCCAGATAAAGCGAAAAGCCCGGCGCAAAGCCGGGCTTTTTTGCAACCCTGGCTGAAAAAGTGCTAGGCGCGGCCGAAAAAACGCGGGCAAACCCGCGTCAAGGCTGGCATACGGCCACCATCGCACCTAAATCGAAACGACGTGCCGGCAAACGACGCAACAGTGCATCAAGACGTTGAGCATCCGGACTGCGGGAAAAAATGAAAGCTGATTTCTACGAGACGCTGGGCGTGCAAAAGGGCGCCGACGAGAAGGAGCTCAAAAGCGCTTTCCGCAAGCTCGCCATGCAGTTCCATCCCGACCGCAATCCCGGCGACCACGCCTGCGAGCACAAGTTCAAGGAAATCAACGAGGCCTACGAGACACTGAAGGACCCGCAGAAGCGCGCGGCCTATGACCGTTTCGGCCACGCCGCCTTCGAACATGGCGGCATGAATGGCGGCGCGCAGGGCTTCGGCGCCGGCGGCTTCGCCGACATCTTCGAGGATATTTTCGGCGACATGATGGGCGGCCGCCAGCGGCGCTCGTCGGGCGGCCGCGAGCGCGGCGCGGACCTGCGCTACAATATGGAAATCTCGCTGGAGGAGGCGTTCTCCGGCAAGACCGCGCAAATCCGCGTGCCGGCCTCGATCTCCTGTTCGGAATGCTCGGGCAGCGGCGCCAAGCCGGGCACCCAGCCGGCGACCTGCTCGATGTGCAACGGCCACGGCAAGGTGCGCGCAACGCAGGGCTTCTTCTCGATCGAGCGCACCTGTCCGCAGTGCCAGGGCCGCGGCCAGACGATCAAGGACCCGTGCCCGAAATGCGCCGGCCAGGGCCGCGTCACCGAGGAGCGCTCGCTGTCGGTCAACATCCCGGCCGGCATCGAGGACGGCACCCGCATCCGGCTTGCCAATGAGGGCGAGGCCGGCTTGCGCGGCGGTCCGTCTGGCGACCTCTACATCTTCCTCGCGGTCAAGCCGCACGAATTCTTCCAGCGCGACGGCGCCGATCTCTATTGCAAGGTGCCGATCTCGATGACGACGGCTGCTCTTGGCGGTTCGTTCGAGGTGACGACGCTGGACGGCACGCAGACCAAGGTGAAGGTGCCGGAAGGCACGCAGAACGGCCGCCAGTTCCGGCTGAAGGGCAAGGGCATGCCGGTGCTGCGCCAGCCCAATGTCGGCGACCTCTACATCCAGACCGCGGTCGAGACGCCGCAGAACCTGTCGCGCCGCCAGCGCGAGCTGCTGGAAGAATTCGAGCAGTTGTCCTCGCAGGACAATTCGCCCCAGTCGAGCGGCTTCTTCGCCCGCATGAAGGACTTTTTTGAGTCGTTCGGCGATCGGTGACAGTTTGAAACGGCATGCATCCGGGATGCTTCCCGAGCGTCATCAACACCTTATGCCAGGTTGACGCCTTGCCTTGTCCCACCTAGCTGCTAATTAGCGGGTCGGGGAGCGTTGAGGAGAGCTCGCATGGCACGTGGTCCCGGATTGCGCAAGTCGCTGGCGGAGAAGTTCGACGACGAGCTGAAGTTCTTCCGGGGCTGGATCGACAAGCCGAAGACGGTCGGCTCGATCGTTCCCACGAGTTCCATCACCGCCCGCAAGATGGCCTCGATCGTCAACCCGAGATCCGGCCTGCCGGTGCTCGAGGTTGGACCGGGCACGGGCGTCATCACGCGTGCCATCCTGGCCCGGGGCGTGAAGCCGGAAAATCTCTACGCCGTTGAATACTCGACCGATTTCGTGCGCCATCTGCGTCAGCTCTATCCCGGCGTCAACGTCATCGAGGGCGACGCCTTCAATCTCAACGCGACGCTCGGCGACAAGCGAGACATGGTGTTCGATTCGGTCGTCTCCGGCGTGCCCCTGCTCAACTTCCCGGTCGCCCAGCGCATCGCCTATATCGAAAGCCTGCTCGACCGCATCCCCGCCGGCCGGCCGATCGTGCAGCTGACCTACGGTCCGCTGTCGCCGATCCCGCCCGGCCGTGGCGACTACACGGTCAAGCATTTCGATTTCATCATCCGCAACATTCCGCCGACGCAGCTGTGGATCTACCGACGCGAGGCGCATTAGATGAGAAGGGAATAGGGGAGTACGGCAGTAGGGGTAGGGAAATCGAGCCGTACATTCCCCCTGCTGCCCTACTCCCTTATTCCCCTACTCCCGGTTCCTCATCCAACCGTTGATTTGAACGCCCCCTTTCTGTACCTGTCCGGGAACAAGGGTGGGCAATGCCAGTAATCCCGAAAATCCTCGTCTTCGCCGGATCGGTCCGGTCGGGCGCCTTCAGCGGCAGGACCGCCGACGTGGCGCAGCGAGAGCTTGCCATGCAGGGCGCAGAGGTGACGCGCATCTCGCTCGGCGACTATCCGCTGCCGATCATGGACGAGGACCTGGAAAAGGAAGAAGGCATTCCGCAGAATGCCATGCGGCTCGGCCGGCTGATCGCCGGCCATGACGGGCTGTTGATCGCAACGCCGGAATATAACGGCTCGATCCCGCCGCTGCTCAAGAACAGCGTCGACTGGGTGAGCCGGATACGCCGCGATGGCAGCCGCTCGTTCAGGCCGTTTCCGGGCAAGCCGGCCGGCCTTTGCTCCTCCTCCGACGGCAAGTTCGCCGGCATACGCTGCATCAATCATCTGCGTGCCGTGCTGGTGCGCTGCCAGGTCGAGGTGGTCACGCCGGAATGCTCGGTCTCGGGCGCCAGCGACGCCTTCGACCAGGATGGACATTTCCGCGACGACAGTCTACGCCAATCGATGGAGCGCCTATGCCGCACACTGATCGAAACCTCGCGCATGCTGTCCAGCCGGATCGAGGCATGATTCCCGAACATGCCGACACCATGCGCGACAGGCTGATCGTTGGCCTCGACGTGCCGACGCTGAAAGAGGCCGAGAAGGCGGTGCGCGAGCTTGACGGCACTGTGTCCTTCTACAAGATCGGCTATCAGCTCGCCTTCGCCGGCGGGCTCGACTTCGCCCGCGAGCTTGCCAGCGGCGGCACCAAGATCTTCCTCGACATGAAGCTGCTCGACATCGACAACACGGTGGCCAAGGGGGTCGAGAGCATCGTCAGGATGGGCATGTCGATGCTGACCATCCACTCCTATCCGAAGGCGATGCGGGCAGCGGTGGAAGCGGCCAGGGGCAGCGATCTCTGCCTGCTCGCTGTCAGCGTGCTGACCTCGATGGACGAGCAGGACATGATCGATGCCGGCTACGAATACGATCCGCACACGCTGGTGCTGAGGCGCGCGGAACAGGCGCTGCATGCCGGCATGGGCGGCGTCGTCTGTTCCGCGGAGGAAGCGGAAGCCGTGCGCCGGATCGTCGGGCCGAACATGGCCGTGGTCACGCCGGGCATACGGCCCAAGGGAAGCGACCACGGCGACCAGAAACGGGTGGTGACGCCGGCCCAGGCGATCCGCAACGGCTCCAGCCATCTCGTGGTCGGCCGGCCGATCGTCGCCGCCGACGACAGGCGCGCGGCGGCCGCAGCGATACTTGACGAGATGCGCTCGGCGTAACGCCGCAACCGGGAGAAGAAGCATGCCAAAGGGATACTGGGTCGCCCGCGTCGATGTGCGCGACGCCGAGGGCTACAAGGACTATGTCGCCGCCGCGAAGCCGGCGTTCGAGCGGTTCGGCGCGCAGTTCCTGGCGCGCGGCGGCGAGCATGAGAAGGCCGAGGGGGCGGGCCGCGCGCGCAATGTCATCATCGAGTTTCCGTCGCTCGCCGCGGCGCATGACTGCTACCACTCGCCGGAATACCAGCGCGCCGTCGCCATCCGCCAGAAAGTGGCCGATGGCGAGATCGTTCTGGTCGAGGGCGTCTAGCCTAGCCGGGTCCTCGCGGTTTCAGCCATCGCATCGGCGAGGCCCAGCCCCCATTGCGAGGCGCAATAGGCGCGAAAATCGAAGCAGGGCAGGCCGGGGCAGACCTCGAACTCGATGAGATGGACGGTGTCGTCGGCCTCGAGCCTGAGATCGATCGAAAAGACGTCCTTCAGGCCAAGCCCGCCA
This sequence comes from Mesorhizobium sp. M4B.F.Ca.ET.089.01.1.1, assembly GCF_004022605.1. Lineage (NCBI taxonomy): Bacteria > Pseudomonadati > Pseudomonadota > Alphaproteobacteria > Hyphomicrobiales > Phyllobacteriaceae > Mesorhizobium > Mesorhizobium sp. M4B.F.Ca.ET.089.01.1.1. Next base: position 13,277 of record NZ_RZOS01000061.1, on the reverse strand, counting down.
ATCAGCTTTTGCGCCATGGCGCGGATCGCCCGATCGGCCGCCGGCTGGCTGGCGGCGACAGGCTGGAGCTCAGGCTCGGCATAGGTTCCAGCCGCCTTCGCGACCACGCCGGTGTCGCCATAGAGCGCCAGGCTGTCAGCCATGGTCTGGAAATCGCCACCGGACTCGACAAAGGCGATGCCGAGCGCCTCGACGCCGGTGTCTGGCTTCAGGCCGAGGAAGCTGGCGCGAACATTGCGGCCGGCGACATAGGGCTGGACGACGACATCGTCGCGATAGTGGGCAAAGACACGCCGGCTAAGCTCCAGCGCATGGCCAAGATCATCGACGCGCGAATCCGGCCAGATTCCGATCTTGGCACCGAGCCGGTTCGGCTTGACGAACCAGCCGGCTTGCGAGGCCGGGGGCGCGACCAGCCAGTTGCCGTCCCGCGCCAGGCCGGCCCGCGGCACCGGCAGGCCGAGCGCGTCGAGCACGGCGCCCGAGCGGAACTTGTCCTGGCAGAGCGCGAACACGGAATCATCGGCGCCGATCGTCCGCAGCCCGTTCAACCTGGCCAGCGCGGGCGCGGCGCCACCACGGAAATAGGCGACGCCGTCGGTCAACGTCCAGACCAGGGTGGCCTCCCGATCAGCGCCGGCAAGCACGCCGGCGGCTTCATCCAACTCGACCGGCGCGAAGGCGAGGCCGCGTTTGTCGCAAGCCGCGGCCAGCGCGTCGAACTCCCCCGCCAGATCGGTCGACTGCGCCAGATAGGACGAGATTTCGGCGGCACGCTCCGGCTCATGGCCGTCAGCGACAAGCCGTTCGCAACAGGCTCTTTCCGGCTCGTGGACAAGGATCAGTCTCGGCTGGTTGCGCGGCATCGAATGGCAAGGCTCCCGGCGGTCATGCCGCTACCATCGCACGACTGCTGCGATCGGCTTTCGCGAAACCGACCGGGGCGGGCGGATGCGTGACAGAACCAGGTCCCAGCCCGCAAAGCGGGCCGGTGGCCCGTATCAGGCGATCAGCACGCGCGGCTCGAAGCGGCCGTTGACGGGAATGCCGAGCAGGAAGGTCATGCCAGCTTGGGGATCGAGCTTGCGCTGCTTGTCGTCCTTGCCCTTCCACGCCGAGGTCACCGCCAGCCTGTCGGCCTTGGCGCCGACAAAGGCCGGGCAGGAGGGCTGCGTCACCGGCATCGGGATTTCGCGCAGCAACGCGCCGTCGGGCGCATAGGCCTTGACCACCTTGCCGCCCCAGACAGCGTTCCACAGCACGCCGTCGCGGTCGACGACGGAGCCGTCGACATAGCCCATCGATTTGCGATGGTCGACGAACACTTTTGGTTCACCTACGGGCAGGCCGGTTGACGCATCGCAGGCGACGCGCATCAACAGCCCGGTCGAGGTGTCGGTGTAGTAGGCGATCTTTCCGTCCTCGGAGAAGCAGATCGAGTTCGACACGGTGATGTCGGAAAACAGCCGGCGCAACTCGCCCTTGAAGAACCAGTAGATCGCCCCGGCGCCCTTGCCCTCGTCCTTGCCCATGGTGCCGACCCAGAAGGCGCCGCAAGGATGGACGCGCGAATCGTTGGAGCGGGTCAGCGGATTGTCGGCCTCGATCGCGGTGTGCAGCGTCAGCCTGCCGGTCGCGACGTCGCGGACATGCAGGCCGGTCTCGGTGGCGATCAGCTGGCGGGCGTCGTCGATGATGGCGAGCGCGCTGGCCATCAGGCCGAGCTCATGCACCTTCAGGACGCCGGAGCCCACGCCCTGCTCCAAAAGCAGGCCGTTGACGATGTCGAACCAGAACAGGGCATCGCTGCCGGGGTCGTAGCTCGGCCCCTCGCCTAGCTGGCAGATATGGTCCGAGAAAACCGAAACGCCGTTGTCCATCATGCCTCTCCCCCGAATGCCGCGTCCCAGGCGGTTACGGCGGCGCGGGCACGGGTCGCCACCTCCTCGACGCTCATGCCAGGATTGAACAGGCTGGAGCCGAGGCCGAAGGCGCTGACGCCGGCCGATTTATAGCCGGCGAAATCCTTGTCCGACACGCCACCGACGGCGCCGACCACAATTTCGGCCGGCAGCACCGCGCGCATGGCCGAAATGCCGCCGGCGCCAAGCACGCTTGCCGGGAAGAATTTCAGCGCCGAGGCGCCGAGCCTTATCGCCAGGAAGGCCTCTGTCGGCGTGAACACGCCGGGCATCGTCACCATGTTGTAGGTCATGGCGCGCCCCATCACCTCGGCATCGATGTTGGGGCTGACCAGCAGGCGCCCGCCGGCCTTGTGCAGGGCGTCGACATCGGCCACCGTCAGCACGGTGCCGGCGCCGACCAGCGCCGTCTTCGGCAACGCCTGCACAAGGCTGGCGATCGAGACGAAGGGTTCCGGCGAATTGAGCGGCACCTCGATCGCCTCGATGCCGGCATCGAAGATCGCCTGGCCGATCGCCACCGCTTCGCCGGGTTTCAGCCCGCGCAGGATGGCGACGAGGCCGCGCTTGAGGTTCGGAAACGGTGCGGTCTGGGTCACGCGGCGGCTCCAATCATGCCGTTCTCGCGCGCCGCCTCGACGAGGCCGGCACGCACTGCTTCATCGGCGTCAACGGTTCTGAGGGCAAGGCCCGCGACGCCCAGCGCGGCGCCATAGAGCACAGCGAGGGCGCCGGAGGCGACCAGCACGACCGGCTCATCGCCGGCGCCATAGCGGCGTTTTGCCGAAGCGATCTCGCCGCCGAGCAGCAACCCCGACAGGCACGCCGCCGCATCGTCGGACTGCAGGTCGTGCAGCAGGCCGGCGGCGCGGATGGCAAACAGCTTCGAGGTGACGTCGCCGCCCTCGCCGAGCGCTCGTTCGCACCATTGACGGAAGAAGGGATTGTCAGCCGCCACCGCTGCCGGATGCTCGCCCAGCGAATGGCGCAGGATCGAATGCGCGGCCAGAACCGAGAACAGCTCGCCCGTCGGCCAGGTGCCGAAGCCGGCGACGGCGCCGTCCTCGACGGCCACCCATTTCGAATGCGTGCCGGGCATGCAGACGAGATGGCGACCCTTTGCCGGCAAACCGGCGCCGGCAAGCTGGGTTTCCTCGCCGCGCATCACGTCGGGCGCATCGGCCAGCCGCTGGGCAAGGCCCGGCACGATGCGGATGTCGCGGCCCTGGCCGGGAACCCTGATAGCGCCGGCCAGGATGGCGCCGATCGGCGCCGGCACGGTGACATAGGGCGCTTCCAGCCAGCCCTGGCGGGATCCGGCCATGCCGCAGATGATGACCGGCAGCGTTTCCGGCGCGCCCATGGCGGCCAGGTGGCCCTCGAGAACCGTCGAAAACCCTTTCTCGCGCGCGGTGATCAGCCCGTCGTCGCCGCGACGCTCGGCAAGCACCTTGCCGGCGTCGTCGAGCAACCAGGCCCTGAGCCTGGTCGTGCCCCAGTCGAGCGCCGCGACCGCGGGCGCCGCGCTCACAGGAAGCCTCCATCGACGATCAGCATCTGCGCAGTCAGCATGCGCGAGGCATCCGAGGCGAGGAACAGCACCGTGCCGACGATGTCGTCGGGCAGCATGACGTCCTTGATGCACTGTTTGGCGACATGGGCGGTGAGCGACCCTTCGGTGACCCAGAGCTCCTTCTGCCGTTCGGTGATCACCCAGCCCGGTGCGATAGCGTTGACCCGGATGCGGTCGGCGCCGAGCTTGCCGGCCAGGCCCTTGGTGAGGCCGAGTATGCCGGCCTTGGCGGCGGTGTAGGCCGGCATATCCGGATGGTTGATCAGATAGGAGGTCGAGGTGAAATTGATGATCGAGCCGCCGCCGGCCCGCTTCATGCCCGGCGCCACCGCCTGCGCGGTGAAGAAATGCGGGCGCAGGTTGACGGCGAGGTTGTTGTCCCAGAACTCGACGGTGACGTCCTCGACCGCGTGGCGGTCGTCAAGCGCGGCGTTATTGACCAGGACGGTGACGTCGCCATGCGCTTCAGCCGCCCTGGCAGCCGAGGCGCGCAGCGCCTCGATGTCGCGCAGATCGGTCTTGAGGTAGAGCGGCCGCCGGCCTTGCTCCTTCTCGACGCGGTCGGCAAGCGCGATGCTCGGACCGTCGGCGATGTCGATGAAGGCGACCTTCGCGCCTTGCCGGACAAAGCCCTCGGTCAGCGCCGCGCCAATACCGGAACCGCCGCCGGTGATCAGCACCGAAGCGCCTTCGAGATCGGCAAAACGCGCCGATGGCATCATGTTTTTTCTCCCTGGCCAAGTCGGCGCGCATCCTATCCAGACAAGGCGCGCGGGCAAGGGATAAACGTCAGATTTTCGAGCTTATGTCTGACAAAAAGGCAAATCACGCCCGCACCGGATGAAGGGGCTGGCTGAATCCGTGCGGAACGGCGTTCAGATCGCCTTGGCGTGCAAGGCGCCGCGATAGGAATCGCGCAGATAGCCGAGCGTGGCGTCGGCATCGACCGGCTTGCCGAACAGGTAGCCCTGGCCGCCGGCGCAGCCGAACTGGACGAGGCGGTCGGCCTGCGCCTCTTCCTCGATGCCCTCGGCCACGACATCCATGCCGAGCCCCTCGCACATGGCGAGGATGGCGCGGATGATGTGCTCGGACGGGCGGTCGTCGAGGATCGAGGAGACGAAGGCGCGGTCGATCTTGAGCTTGTCGAAATGGAATTCGCGCAGGCGCCCGAGCGAGGACTGGCCGGTGCCGAAATCGTCGAGCGAGACGCGGATGCCGACGCGGCGCAGGTCCTCGACGATCTTCTCGGCCGAGGCCGGATCGTTCATCAGGCCGGTCTCGGTGATTTCGATCTCCAGCCGGCGCGGATCGAAGCCGGTGCGGTCGAGGATCGCCAGTATGTGCAGGCCGGTGTTCTGGTCGACGAGCTGCGACGGCGACAGGTTGAAGGACAGGAACAGGTCCTTCGGCCAGCTGCGGGCTGCCTCGGTGGCCTTGCGCAGCACCAGCTGCGACAGCGGACCGATGATGCCGCGCTCCTCGGCGATCGGGATGAACACGGTCGGCGGCACGGTGCCGAGATCGCGGTCGGTCCAGCGCGCCAGCGTCTCGAAGCCGATGGTGCGGCGGGTGTTCAGGGCGACGATGGGCTGGAAATGCGGCTCGACCTCGCCGGCCGAGACGGCGCGGCGCAGCGCCTGCTCGATGCGGGTGACGCGCTTGGCCGCCTCCTCCATCTCGCGGGTGTAGACGACGACGCGGCCGCGGCCGGAACGCTTGGCATGGTAGAGCGCGGTTTCGGCCTTGTTGAGCAGGATGTCGGTGGTCTCGTCGCCGGAATAGAACAGCGAGCAGCCGACCGAGGCCGAAAGCCTGGCGGTGCGCTCGCCGACATCGTAGGGCGCCGACAGGATCTCGATCAGCATGCGCGACTTTTCGGCCGCCGCCTCCTCTGAGAACACCATCGGATAGAGAAAGGCGAACTCGTCGGCGCCGATGCGGCAGACGGTGGAATAGCTGTCCATCGAGGCGCGCAGCCGCATCGCCACCTGGATCAGGATATCGTCGCCGGCCTTGTGGCCGAACAGGTCGTTGATCGGCTTGAAGCCGTCGAGGTCGAGGATGCCGACGGTGAAGGGCGCCGGGTCCTCGGAACGGTCGCTGATAAGGCGGTCGACCTTGTCGAAGAAGCGGCGATGATTGCCAAGCCCGGTCAGCGGATCGGTGAAGGCCAGATCCGTGTTTTCCCTGCCTGCCTGCCCGGTGGCAAACGTCGTTTGCATCGGTGTTCCTGTTGCACGTCGGAATTTGCGGTGAGACTGGCAGGAAACCCTTTAGGAAACGTATCGAGAAATCGATTTTCTGATGCGCCCGAAGCGGCGGTTCAACCGCCTTCGCGCACGCGGTAGAGCTCGATCGGAGCGCCCCGGCTTGCGGCCACCGGCTCCAGCCAATCCGGCACGCGGCCATCGATCAGACCGGCCAGAAAGCCCTTCGGCGCCTTTTCGGCGAGAAGCTGGCTTTCGACGCTGCCGCGACAGACAGCGACCAGGCCGACATGATGGCTTTCGACGATCGCCCGCGCATCGGCGTCCGAGCCCAGGAAAGCATCGAGCGCCAGAAGGTTTCCGGCGATGTTGCGATGGTAGGGTCCGGAAAACACGCGATGTCCGGTATAGGCCAAGATCGGCGAGCCGAGATTGGAGATCGCCAGCACCGTGGTGCCGGGCTGCCCGGCGAGGGCCGCGAAGGAAGCCTTGCTCTCGCAGTTCCGGTCGACGCCGCCGTCATCGGCCTTGACCGGCTCGAAGGCCGACGACATCGCGGTGGCGGTGCCGGCCCAGAGCGCGTTCACCGACAGCAGCCAGGCCGCGACCATGCGCAGCGAGACGCTTCGCGAAGGGCTGACCTCGACCCGCCGGCGCCATCTGGCGATCCATGCCGAGAGCGGGATCACGGCAAAGCCAATCGAGAAGGTCGAGCCGCGTATCTCCCAGGCGCTGACCAGGAAGGCGACGATGAGCAGGGCGCCGACGAGGCTGTCCTGCCGGCGCCGGCCGCCATGCGCGAGGCGCAACGCCATCACCACGATGGCCAGCAACGGCGTCGCATAGCGGGCGGCCACGCTGGCCGGCTTGTGAACGAGCAGCGTGAACAGCGACTGGGCTTCGTCGATGTGGTCGAGCCACAGTTCCTTTAGGCGTGGATCGAGACCGGCATAGGGTGCGGCGAGACATTGCGGGAAGGCCACCACGACGACCGCGCCAAGCGTTGCGGCGAGCAGGCCGATCGCCAGCAGCCGGCGTTGCCAGCGACTGGCGACGGCATCGATCGAGGCAAACGCCGCAAGACCGATGCCTGCTATGGCGGCGACAACGAATTGCGCGATCGAAAAGGCGTCGCATTGAGCCTGACCCCAAGAGGACATCGGGACGGTCGTCACGAAGACCAACGCCGACACTCCGGCGAAGCCGAAACCGAAATTCCTGGCGATCTGCCTTTCCCGCACGCCGTCGACCAGAAACAGGACAGCGACCAGGGCGCCGATGGTGCCGGCGTAAGGCGCGCTTTCCATGCCGATGGCCAGCGTCAGCGCCGCGCAGACGCCGGCGGGCAAGGCCATCCAGTTGCGCGCGGGCGCCTCGAGCAGCAGGCTGAGGCTTGCCATGGTCAGCATCACCTGGACATTGTGGTGATCAAGCGAACCCGGTGAATAGATGCCGATGAAGTGGTAGGCGGCGGCGCCGACAACCACGGCCGGGAGCACCGCGCCGGCGCCTCCGACACTGCGTGCGGCGCGCACCGTGAAGAACAGCGTCAGCCAGAAGAGCAGGGCCGGCCAGGCCACCTGCACGATCTGCTCGGCAAGCGGCCTGCTGCCGGTCAGGGCCGACATGACGAGGATGCCGAGAGCCAGCGGCGCGTCGAGCAGCCGCGACCAGTGCATGACGAAACCGCCTTCCGGCCCCATCCTGTACTGCTGCATGTCGAACCAGCCCTGGCCACCCAGCAGGTCGCGGACCTGGACCAGCTGCAGCAGGCTGTCATTGTCGCCGCCGGCGTTGGCCAATTCCGGGAAACCGGCATGGGCGTTGACCAAGAGCACCACCAGCGTGGCGAGCAACGCCGCCACAAGATCCATGCGCCAGGAACGGGCGGTTTCCCCGGCAGGAATCGCGGCATTTGCAGCGGTCATGGATCGACTTTCGGGCGAGTGGTCGGCGCCGCAGGCTAGCGCCGCACGCTTCACAAAGCGTAAAGCGCGCGCGCAAATGCGCTAGAGCCGGATGATTTCAGGTCGTCGACCTGAAATCTGAATCCGACTCTAAATCAAAGAGATAGAGCATGATGTCGCCCGAAAACCGCTTCACACTTTTCGGCATCATGCTCTAGCCGCGTGCCGGAAACACCCAGAGCGACGACGCGACATAGCTCAGCGCGCTTGTCGCGACCGTGGTCAGCGCCGACATGGCAAGCGGCGACAGGCCGAAGCGCGCAACCGCCACATGCGAGACAAGGCCGGAAAAGACGGCGCATCCGAGCTGCAGCGTGAGATAGCGCGGCAACGCCGTGGCGTGATCGTGCTCGCCGCCGAAGGTCCAGCCGCGCTGCGCTGAATAGGCGACGACGAAGGCGATCGCGTAGGCGGCGGCACTGCCGACGAACGGCGAAAGGCCGAGCGAAACCAGCAGCCACGACAGCACGAACAGCAGCAGGGCCGCGCCGACGCCGACCACCAGGAAGCGGAACAGGCGCGACTGGACGAAGCCCGGCAGCGCGTCGATCATTGGTTCTCGCCTGCCGGCAGTTCGCTGGACGGGCCGTTTCGCAGCCGCTTGACCGGAATTTCCAGGACGCCGAGCAGGAATGCCGAGAAAAAGGCCTGGAACGAAATGACGACCAGGCTGAGGCCGAGCACGACGATGCGCGGGATTTCGGAATCGTCCAGCGGGCCGAAGCCGAGATGCGCCCAGCGCAGCACGGCGTAGGCGCAAAACGCGAAGCCGCCGGCAAAGCAGGTGCCGGCATTGGCGGCGAGACGATCGGTGCTGATGGTCCTGGTCAGCCAGTCGGACCTGCGGCTGCGCGGCAGGATGCCGGTGACCTCGGCATAGTAGCGCGAGATGACACCGAAGGTGATGAGCTGCACGCCGGTGACGATCATGAAGCAGGCGGCGACGAAGGTGTTGAGGTCGAGCGACAGATTGTTGATCACCCTGAGCGGCCCGAACACCAAAAGGGCAGCGAACAGCGTGCCCAGCCCGCCCAGCACCATGCCCGGAATGAAGAACATCCAGCGCGGATTGTAGACCAGCAGGAATTTCAGGTGCCGCCAGCCGTCGCGCCAGGTCCTGAGATGCGGCGGCCGGCTGCGGCCGTCGGGCTTGAGCGTCGTCGGCACCTCCTCGATGCGCAGGCCGGCAAGCGCGCCGCGCACCACCATCTCGCTGGCGAATTCCATGCCGGTGGTCTGCAGATCGAGCTTCCTGATGCTCTCGGCATTGAAGCCGCGCAGGCCGCAGTGGAAATCGCCGGTCTTGATGCGGAAGAACAGGCGGCCGATGAAGCTCAGCACCGGATTGCCGAGATAGCGGTGCAGCGGCGGCATGGCGCCCGTTTCGATGCCGCCCCGGAAGCGATTGCCCATGACCAGGTCGGCGCCGTCGCGCAGGCGTGCCACGAACGCGTCCAGGGCGCTGAAATCATAGCTGTCGTCGGCATCGCCCATGATGACGAAGCGGCCCCTGGCGGCGGCGATGCCGCCGAGCAGCGCCGCACCATAGCCCTTCTGCGGCACCGGCACGACGCGGGCGCCGATCGCCGTCGCGATCTCCTGGGAGCCGTCGGTGCTGCCGTTGTCGGCAATCAGCACCTCGCCCGCTATGCCGGCCTTGTCGAGGAAGACCTTTGCCTTGCCGATGCAGACGGCAAGCGTCTCGGCCTCGTTGAGGCACGGCATCAGGATGGTCAGCTCGAGCTGCTTGGTCTGGGCGGCACGGATGGTTGTGACGGCGTTCATGGTTCTTGTTCCATCAAGGACTGGGTCCGGCGTCGGCAGGGCCGGGCTCATTCGAACCACCCTTGCATGGCAAGGCTTAAGAAAACGATGACGCGGGTTCTCGCCTTGTCTGCAATCGCGCGGCCGGGTCGCGCCTGGTTGATGCGATCTTCAAAATGTCGCGATTGGCAGAGCCCGCCGATTTCCTTATATCGGCGACATAGTTTCAAAGTGTTGGAGCGCACTTGCCCGTCCAAACGGACACGTCGCTCCAATGTGCCGGAGACCCCTATGCCGCTGAAGATCGCCATCCAGATGGACCATGTCTCCACCGTGTCGATCGCCGGCGACACCTCGTTCGCGCTGTCGCTGGAGGCGCAGCGGCGCGGCCACAAGCTTTTCCACTACACGCCCGACCGGCTGTCGATGCGCGATGGCAAGGTGTTCGCGCGCATCGAGGAGATGCAGGTGCGCGACGAGAAGGGCAGTCACTACTCGCTCGGCGAGAAGGTGCGCACCGACCTGTCGGAGATGGACGTCATCCTGCTGCGGCAGGACCCGCCCTTCGACATGAACTACATCACCACCACGCACATCCTCGAGCGCATCCACCCTGGGACGTTGGTGGTCAACGATCCGGCCTGGGTGCGCAACAGCCCGGAAAAGATCTTCGTCACCGAATTTCCGGACCTGATGCCTGAGACGCTGATCACCAAGGATCCGCAGGAGGTCGCGGCCTTCCGCAAGGAATTCGGCGACATCATCGTCAAGCCGCTCTACGGCAATGGCGGCGCCGGCATCTTCCATCTGCACGAGGCCGACCGCAACCTTGCCTCGCTGCTCGAAATGTTCGGCCAGATGTTCCGCGAGCCCTATATCGTGCAGCGCTACCTGAAGGACGTGCGCAAGGGCGACAAGCGCATCATCCTCATCGACGGCGAGCCGGTCGGCGCCATCAACCGCGTGCCGGCAGAGCACGATTCCCGCTCCAACATGCATGTCGGCGGCCGCGCCGAGAAGACCGAGCTGACGGAGCGCGAGCGCGAGATCTGCGCCCGCATCGGTCCGTCACTGAAGGAGCGCGGCTTCATCCTCGTCGGCATCGACGTCATCGGCGACTACATGACCGAGATCAACGTGACCTCGCCGACCGGCGTGCGCGAGGTGCAGCGTTTCGGCGGCGCCGACATCGCCAGCCTGTTCTGGGACTGCGTCGAGGACAAAAGGCGATCCCGCGGCTAGACCACGAAGAAGTCGTCCGCAGTGAGCCAGGTGCCCGGGTCCACGGTGGCGAACCGGACGCCCGCCGCCCCACCCGCCCCGTCCTGGTCGAACAGCAGAGCGCCGGTCGCATCGTCATAGATAATGTGGTCGCTGTCATCGATGGCCTCGCTGCCGACCGTGAAGACGGCAGCAAAAAGCGGGCCGGCCGACAGCCCGACGAATGCGGAGCTGTCCAGCCGGAACACATCGTCAAGCGCGTTGAAGTCGACGATACGGTCGTAGTTCGCTGGTCCGAGTGCGTCGAACACGAAGACATCCCGGCCCGCGTCGCCGGCTAGCCAGTCGCGCCCGGCGCCGCCATTGAGGATGTCGTCGCCAGCGCCGCCGCGCAGGTCGTCTGAGCCGGCGCCGCCGTCGAGAACGTCGTCGCCCGTATCGCCGCGGATGCCGTCGGTGCCTGCACCGCCGCTTATCGCGTCGCTGCCGGCGTCGCCCTTCAGCCAATCCGTGCCTGCGCCGCCGATGATCGTGTCGGCGCCGGCGCCGCCGAACAGCTGGTCGTGGCCGGCGCCGCCGTCTAGCGTATCGTTGAACGGGGTGCCGCTGATGCGGTCGCCACCGCCCAGCGCGGCGACGAGCACGGCATGATCGTAGCCTCCATAGCTCACGACATTCGTGACGTCGCTCAACGCGATGGATTCGGCCGGCGGCGTCACCGCGATCGTAATCGTCGCCACATTGCTGTTGCCCTGGCCGTCGGTAGCGTAAACCGTGAAGCTGTCGGTGCCGACGAAGCCGGCCTCGGGCGTGTAGTCAAACAGATTGCCGCTCAGAAAGTCGGCATGATAGTGCAGGCTCGAGCCGTAGTGCCCCTGGTGAAACGGGTAGTAGTTGCCGTCGAAACTCGTGCTCTGCTCGAGGGTGCCGTGGTCCGGCCCGTCCACGACGACAAAGCTCAAGAGATCGTAGTCGGCGTCCGCGGCGCTGAATTTGATGTCGTCGAGAAACTGCCCCTGTGAAACCGACACGTTCAGATCGGCGGCGGTGGGCGCATGATTGACGAAGCTGTCGGGCTGCAGCGCGCCGCCTTCCAGGATGATCTGATGCTGCCCATACTGGGTGTTTTCGCCGCCGAAATATTCGTTCGCGCCGATCCATGTCACCGTGATGGTGTCGGGGCTGTCGGCGTTGACCGAGACAATCTGGGCAGACAGGAAAGCGGCCTGGTCGGACAAGGTGCGGATAAGATTGCCTTCATTGTCGAAGACCTGCGTCTCCACCGTCGTCCAGGTCTCGGTTCGGCCCTCGTTGGTGAAGCTGGTGATGGTGAAGAAGCCGTCGAAGACATCGACCGAAGCCAGGTCGATCCCACCGAACGGGAAATCCGGCTTTGCTCCTATTGGCCCGATCACATCGCCGTCGGTTTCGGTAATGCTGAAAAGGACCGCGTCAGGGCTCGGATTGGGATTGTCGGTTTCTTCCCATACGGTGAGCTCGCTGCCATTGCTTAAGGTCAGCATCCTGTCTTCCTCGCCTTCGCGCCTGGACGTGCTGTGGATGCCCCCCGATCCCAACGATAGCATCGTACGCGCGTCGGATCGGTGACAAACCCGGCCGCGTCCCGCCTTTTTCCAATGTGGTTAATTATGTGTGTCGAGCGGGATCCCGTTGCTCGGTCGGGGTCGACATTTGTTCTTGTAATGTTCTTGATCAATCCGAAAATCTGTGGTTGTCTTGGCTGACCCCGCTCGCCGCCTGATCGCAGGACCGGCGGGCGGACAGGTATCCGGGGGCAGAGCAAGATGGTGGCGCGGGTTCGCACGGTCGCTTTCCAGGGCATCGAGGCCGTGCCGGTCGATGTCCAGGTGATGATCGCGCCGGGCAAGGTCGGCATGCATATTGTCGGCCTGCCGGACAAGGCGGTGGCGGAGAGCCGCGAGCGGGTGCAGGCGGCTTTGCATGCCTCGGGCCTGTCGATGCCGTCGAAGAAGGTCACCGTCAACCTCGCGCCGGCCGACCTGCCCAAGGAAGGCAGCCATTACGATTTGCCGATCGCGCTCGGCCTGATGGCGGCGCTCGGCGCCATTCCGGGCGACATGCTGGCCGGCTATGTCGTGCTCGGTGAATTGTCGCTCGACGGCACCATCGCGGCGGTGGCCGGAGCGCTGCCGGCGGCGATCGGCGCCAATGCCGAGAACAAGGGCCTGATCTGCCCGTTCGGCTGCGGGCCGGAGGCCGCCTGGGCCGGCAAGGATTTCGACATCCTGGCGCCGCGCAGCCTGATCGCCGTCGCCAACCATTTTCGCGGCACGCAGGTGCTGTCGCGGCCCGAGGCCGGCATCCAGCTCGCGGCGCGCGACCTGCCGGACCTCGCCGACATCAAGGGCCAGGAGAGCGCCAAGCGGGCGCTGGAGGTGGCGGCTGCGGGCGGCCACAATCTGCTGATGGTCGGGCCTCCAGGTTCTGGAAAGTCGATGCTGGCGCAGCGGCTGCCGTCGGTCCTGCCGCCGCTGGCGCCGAAGGAACTTTTGGAAGTCTCGATGATCGCCTCGGTGGCGGGCGAACTCGGCGAAGGCAAGCTCACCGACCGCCGGCCGTTCCGCGCCCCGCATCATTC
>NZ_RZOS01000619.1:0-2660 GCF_004022605.1 Mesorhizobium sp. M4B.F.Ca.ET.089.01.1.1 | reverse complement strand
GACCTGGGCTGCGATCGATTGCCGCTTGACGCCCGGCTTGTGGCGCAGCGTCAGCACGATGGCGCCGATCATGGCGACCAGCAGCACGAGGCCGGCGATCTGGAAGTAATAGAGGTAGTCCGTGTAGAGGATATCGCCGAGCGCGGCCGTGTTGGTGCGCTGGGCGAGATCCGGAATGGGCTTGGCCACCGTCGACGCCAGCTGTGGCGCGAAAGTGTAGCCGCCGAGCACGACGATCAGCTCCGCCGCCAGGATCAGCCCGACCAGCGCGCCGATCGGGGCGTATTGCAGCGCGCCTTCCTTCATCTCGGCGAAGTCGACGTCGAGCATCATGACGACGAACAGGAACAGCACCATGACCGCGCCGACATAAACGACGAGCAGGATCATCGCCAGGAACTCGGCGCCGGTCAGCATGAACAGGCCGGCGGCGTTGAAGAAGGTCAGGATCAGGAACAGCACCGAATGCACGGGGTTGCGCGACGAAATGACCATGAACGCCGACGCCACCGCGACAAAGGCGAAGAGGTAGAAAAAGGCCGCCTCTAGTCCACTCAGCATGGGGTTCCCCCGGGTTCCTGTCCAAACAGGACGTTCGTCCTGTTTGCTCTTTCTGGCTTCGTTTCCGCCTCCGGTTACGAAGCCGCGTTGTCCTTAGACGAGGCCCCTCGCCCCGTCCATGCGTCAAATGTCAGCGATAGGGTGCGTCCAGCGCGATGTTGCGCGCCAGTTCGCGCTCCCAGCGGTCGCCGTTCGCGAGCAGCCTGTCCTTGTCGTAGTAAAGCTCCTCGCGCGTCTCCGTCGCGAATTCGAAATTCGGCCCTTCGACGATGGCGTCGACCGGGCAAGCCTCCTGGCAGAAGCCGCAATAGATGCACTTCACCATGTCGATGTCGTAGCGTACGGTGCGGCGCGTGCCGTCGTTGCGGCGCGGGCCGGCCTCGATGGTGATGGCCTGCGCCGGGCAGATCGCCTCGCACAGCTTGCAGGCGATGCAGCGTTCCTCGCCGTTCGGATAGCGGCGCAGCGCATGCTCGCCGCGGAAGCGCGGGCTGATCGGCCCTTTCTCGTGCGGATAGTTGATCGTCTCCTTCGGCGCGAAGAACTGGCGCATCGACAGGAAGAAAGCGCTGACGAAATCCTTCAGCAGCAGCGCCTTTGCGGCTTGGGCGAGAGCGGACATCACGCAAATCCCGTGAGCTTGAGGAAGGCCGCGGTGGCGATGACCATGAACAGCGAGATCGGCAGGAAGACCTTCCAGCCCAGCCGCATCAGCTGGTCGTAGCGGTAGCGCGGCACGAACGCCTTGACCATGGAAATGCCGAAGAACACCAGGCAGACCTTGAGCACGAACCAGATCAGCCCTGGCACCCAGGTGAAGGGGGCGAAGTCGAACGGGGGCAGCCAGCCGCCGAGGAACAGGATGGTGGCCAGCGCGCACATCAGGACGATGGCGACATATTCGCCGAGGAAGAAGAGCAGGAACGGCGTCGACGAATATTCGACCATGTGGCCGGCGACAAGTTCCGATTCGGCCTCCACCAGGTCGAAGGGCGGGCGGTTCGTCTCGGCCAGCGCCGAGATGAAGAAGATGACGAACATCGGGAACAGCGACAGCCAGTGCCAGTCGAGGAAGGTGTTGGGCAGGCCAAGCCGCGTGCCGAGCCCATCATGCTGCGACATGACGATGTCGGACAGGTTGAGCGAGCCGACGCAAAGCAGCACGGTGACGATGACGAAGCCGATCGAGACTTCGTAGGACACCATTTGCGCGGCCGAGCGCAGCGCGCCGAGGAACGGATATTTCGAATTGGACGCCCAGCCGCCCATGATCACGCCATAGACCTCGAGCGAGGAGATGGCGAAGACGTAGAGGATGCCGACATTGACGTTGGCGATCGCCCAGCCCTCGTTGACCGGAATGACCGCCCAGGCCGAGATCGCCAGCACCGCCGACACCAGCGGCGCCAGCAGGAAGACGCCCTTGTTGGCGCCTGACGGGATCACCGGCTCCTTGAAGACGAACTTCAACAGGTCGGCGAAGGCCTGCAGCGTGCCCCAGGGGCCGACCACGTTCGGACCGCGGCGCAACTGCACCGCCGCCCAGATCTTGCGGTCGGCGTAGAGGATGTAGGCGACGAAGATCAGCAGCACGACGATCAGCACGACCGACTTCAGCAGAATCAGCAGCGCCGGCAGCACGTAGAAGGAGAAGAAGGTTTCCATGCTTATTCCGCCGCCTGCTTGAAGCCGCTCTTGGCCAGCGCCGAGCATTCCGCCATCACGGCAGAGGCCCGCGCGATCGGGTTGGTCAGGTAGAAATCCTTCACCGGCGAGGTGAAGGTGCCCTTGTTCAGCCGACCGCCGAGCTTCGCCACCTTGGCAACGTCGTCGGCGCTGCCGGCCAGAACCTGGTCGATGCGGGCAAGATGCGGATATTCGCCATAGAGCCTGGCGCGCAGCTGCGGCAGCGAATCGAACGGCAGCTTCTTGCCGAGCACATCCGACAGCGCCCTCAGGATCGCCCAGTCCTCGCGCGCGTCGCCGGGCGCGAAGCCGGCGCGATTGGTCTGCTGCACGCGGCCTTCGGTGTTGACGTAGGTGCCGGACTTTTCGGTGTAGGCGGCGGCTGGCAGGATGACGTTGGCACGGTGCGCGCC
>NZ_RZOS01000618.1:0-2685 GCF_004022605.1 Mesorhizobium sp. M4B.F.Ca.ET.089.01.1.1 | reverse complement strand
AAGGCGACCGGGGCGCTGATCGTATAGGGGATGCCGAGCCGCTCGATATGCCGCTCGACCAGATATTTGCTTTCGAAATGCGGGATGCCGGTTTTCTTGTTGGCGTCGGCGACGGACGAATAGACGAGATGCCCGACGCCGGCAGCCTTCGCCGCGTCGGCGGCAAGGATACCCTGGCGGGTCTCTTCCTCCATGCCGGCCTCGGTCATGGTGCCCATCAGGAACATGGTGTCGACGCCGCTCGCCGCCTTCACGATTGAAGCCGAGTCGGAAAGATCGCCCGCCACGATTTCGGCGCCGGCGGTCGCCAGCTGCCGCGCCGCCTTGCCGTCCGGCGAGCGCGTCAACGCCTTGACGCCGTGGCCCTTGGCAAGAAGAGCGCGCGCGACCGCGCCGCCTTGCTGGCCGGTGGCGCCGGTCACCAGAATGTCTCTTTTGATGGTCATCTGTTTGCTCCTTGTTTGCGTGGAGCAAAGTTAGGGTTTGCCATTGATGCATAATCACCTATAATTGGAAAACTTTGTCCCACTCTTGGATACAATGATCGACCTCAACGACATCGCGGTTTTTGCCCGCGTTGTGGAAGCCGGCAGCTTCACCGCCGCCGCGCGCCTGCTTGCCATGCCAAAGACGACGGTCAGCCGCCGCATTGCCGCGCTCGAGCGCGAGTTCGGCGTCCGCCTGCTGCAGCGCACGACCCGCAGCCTCAACATGACGGATGCTGGGCGCCTTTATTACGAGCAGAGCAGCCAGGCACTGCGGGCGATCGAAGAGGCCAATCTGCGCCTTGCCGAGGCGAGCGCGGAACCATCGGGCACGATCCGCATCTCGGCGCCCGTCGGTTTCGGCGCCTATTTCCTCAACCGCGCCGTGGTCGAGTTTCTCGAGATCTATCCGAAGACCAAGGTCGAGCTTCGCCTGACCGACGACAAGCTCAACCTGGTCGAGGACGGGATCGATCTCGCCTTCCGCACTGGCGTCTTGCAGGATTCGACGCTGATCGCCCGCAAGCTCGGCTCGACGCACAGGCATCTCTGCGCCAGCCCGGACTATCTCGAGCGCCATGGAGCACCCGAAGCGCCGGCGGACCTCGCTCACCACCACTGCGTCATTGCCGGCCCCTCGGCAGCCGGCGCTCACTGGGTCCTGGACGGGCCGCAAGGCCAGGAGACGGTGACGGTATCCGGGCGCTTCGCCGCCAACGAGATGCAGGCTGTGGTCGCCGCCGCCATTGCCGGCTACGGCATCGCTCAATTGCCCTACGGAATGGCGGACGCACTGATCGGCGAGGGGCGGCTGCGCCGCGTCCTTGGGGATTACACCACGCCGGCCGGCGGTCTTTACGTCCTCTATCCGAGCAGCCGCCACCTGTCGCCCCTGGTCAAGGCGTTCATCGATCTGGCGACCGAGCGGATTTCGAATCGGGTAAACAGTGCATAAAGCTGTGCGTACCCATGCGACCAACTTCTGATTGCGAGACCTAGATGAGCGAGCGCATTGTCAGTTTCGTCATGAGTGGCGGCGTCGGCTCGCGGCTCTGGCCGCTGTCGCGCGAGGACAATCCCAAGCAGTTCCACGATTTTTCCGGCGACGGTTCGATGCTGGCCAAGACCTTGCGCCGGCTGGCGGCAAGGCCGGCCGGCGAAACGCCGATCTTCCTGATCGCCTCCGAGCGCCACGCCGAGCGCGTCCATGCCGACCTCGCAGGCCTCGATCTTGCCGGCGGCGGCCCGCTGTTCGAGCCGACCGGACGCAACACCGCGGCCGCCGTCGCGCTCGCCACATTGCGCACGCTGTCCGAATTCGGCGACAGCCTGGTGCTGGTGGTGCCGTCCGATCACGAGATTTCGACCGCGGAGCAGTTCTGGCGCAGTGTTGAAGCCGGGGCCGTGGCGGCTCATGCCGGCCGCCTGGTGGTGTTCGGCATCAAGCCGACCCAGCCCGAGACCGGCTACGGCTATATAGAGGTCGCCGCCGACAGAGACGGTGTGTTCGATGTCTCGCGTTTCGTCGAGAAGCCCGACCTCGCCACCGCGCAAGCCTATCTCGAAGCCGGAACCTTCTACTGGAACACCGGCATCTTCCTGTTTCGCGCCCGCGCCATGCGCGACGCCTTCGCGGCTTTCGCGCCTGATATCTGGCAGGCCACCGAAGCCGCCTATAAGGCGGCGACATCGGATCTTTCCGGTCTCTATATGCCGCTGGAACTCTATTCCGCCATCCCATCGACCTCGATCGACTACGCCATCATGGAGCGTGCCAAGGGCATCGCCATGGTGCCGGCCGGCTTCCGCTGGAACGATCTCGGCTCCTGGCAGTCGCTGCTCGATGTCGGCCCTTCCGACAATCAAGGCAACGTCATCGTCGGCGACGTCGTCGCCATCGATTGCGAGAATTCCTACATTCGCGGCGAGGGCCGGCTGCTCTCGGCCATCGGCATGAAGGACGTCGCCATCGTCTCGACCGCCGACGCCACTTTTGTGGCGCCGGTCAGCCACAGCCAGCACGTCAAGAAGATCGTCGAGCAGCTGGAGAAGTCGGGTCGCCTGGAAACCCGCTTCACGCCGGCGCATGACCGCGTCATCGAAAGCGGCGCCTGGCGGCAGCGCGTACATCACTGGCTGTTCGACGAGACGCTGCCGCCAGGCGCCGCTTTCGATGACGCGGTCATGCGCCGGCGTGAAG
>NZ_RZOS01000617.1:0-2699 GCF_004022605.1 Mesorhizobium sp. M4B.F.Ca.ET.089.01.1.1 | reverse complement strand
TCATACGCATGTTCTCTCTCCTTAAGGCTCGATCGAAGTTCAACGGGGGGACGCGGCAAGGCGGGCGGTGCCCGCCAGAGCCGCGAGGTGAGCAACCACGAACAGAAAGTGCGCCGCGGTTGTGACGTAGCCGACGACGAGCACGTCGGCGGCGATGAAGAACTGCCAGAACAACAGGTTTGCCGTTCCGAGCAGCATGTGGACGGCAGCCAGGAAGGCATGCCAGGTCCGCGAATAGGCGATGCGCGAGAGCGTGACCCCGATGATCAGGGCCAGTCCGTGCGCCTCGATGAAGCCGATGCCGGTGCCGGGCGCGTCGGCGAGCAGTATGGCTTCGGCGCCGCGTCCGAAGAACGAGCCGGCAATGTCGGTGGCGAGCCCGCCGGCCGATGCCAGGATCAGGAAGCCGGCGTTGACGCGGATGAGCAGGTTTCCAAAGAACGGTGTCATGGTCGTTTCCCTTCGGTTACGTGTTTGGCTGCCACGGCGGCATTCCGCCGTGGCTTGTCGGAATGCGTGGCCGCCTCAGGCGGCGATGGCTTGCGGCTCGGCGACCGCCACGGCGGGATCCGTCGCTGCTGTCGTTTCGGCCGGCGCCTTGATGCCGAACCAGCTGACGTAAAGCGTCGGCAGGAACACCAGCGTCAGCACCGTCGCCACCATCAGGCCGCCCATCACCGCGTAGGCCATCGGCCCCCAGAACACGGTCGGCGCGATCGGGATCATGCCGAGGATGGCGGCCGCCGCCGTGAGCAGGATCGGCCGCAGCCGGTGCGTGGTGGCGCTGATCACCGCCGCCCATGGCTCCTCGCCGTCGGCGATGTGCTGGTCGATCTGCGTGATCAGGATCACCGAGTTGCGGATCACCATGCCGATCAGCGACATCACGCCTAGTATGGCGACGAAGCCCATCGGCGCGCCGGAGATGAGCAGCGCGCCGGCGACGCCGATCAGCGCCAGCGGAGCGGTGAGCAGCACCAGCACCAGGCGCTGGAAGCTCATCAGCTGGATCATCAGCACCGTGGCCATGATGAACAGCATCAGCGGGAAGACCACGAAGATGCTGGCCTGCGCCTTGGCGCTGTCCTCGATCACGCCGCCCTGTTCGACGCTGTAGCGGGCCGGCAGCTCCGCTTTGAAGGCGGTGATCGCCTTCTCCAGCTTGCGCGTCACCGCGGTGGCATCGCTGCCCGGCGCGACGTCGGTCTGGACGGTCACCGTCGGCAGGCGACCACGGCGCCAGATCAGCGGCGGCTCGGTCTGGTAGGAGAGCTTGGCAACCTGTTCGAGCGGCACGCGGCGTCCGCCCGAGGCGCTGATCGTCAGGCCGCGCAGCGTGTCGATGCTGGCGCGTTCGGACTCCACGGCGCGGGCGACGATGTCGACGAGGTAGGTGTCGTCGCGCATCTGCGTGATCTTCGAGCCGGACAGCACCGCGTTGATCGTCTCGGAGAGCTGCTGCGAGGAGATGCCGAGTGCACGCGCCCGGTCCTGGTCCACTTCGACCTTGATGACCTTGGCCGGCTCGTTCCAGTCGTAGTTGATGTTGCGCACCGCGGCATCGCTGCCCAGCACCTGCGCGAACTGCTGCGCCAGGCTGCGCGTCCTGTCCGGGTCCGGACCGCTGACGCGGAACTTCAGCGGCCAGCCGACCGGCGGTCCGAGCTCGAGCGGCGTGACGCGCGCCATGACATCGTCGAAGCCGGTCGACAGCTTCTTCTCCAGCCGGTCGATGACCGCCTGGCGCACGGCGTGGCCCTTGGTCACCACCACCGCCTGGGCGAAGAAGTCGCTGGCGAGCTGCGCGTCGAGCGGCAGGTAGAAGCGCACCGCGCCCTGACCGACGTAGAAGCTCCAGTGGTCGATGTCCGGGTCGGCCGCGAGCAGCTTTTCGACGCGCTCCACCACCGCGTCGGTCGCCGTGATCGAGGCGGTACGCGGCAGGGTGAGATCGACCATGACCTCGGGCCGGTCGGACTTCGGGAAGAATTCCTGGCCGACGAAGCCCATGGCCACGACCGACAGCGCGAACAGCCCGGCGGTCGCCGACAACACCAGCCACTTCGCCCGCATCGCCATTTCGAGCAGCGCCTGGAAGCCGCGGGCTATGCGCGACGGCTGATGGCTGCCGCCATGGCCCTTGATGCGCTCCGGCAGCAGGAAGACGCCGGTGAGCGGCGTGAACAGCACCGCCACGATCCAGGAGACGACCAGCGCGATGCCGACGACCGCGAACAGCGAGAAGCAGTATTCGCCGGCGCCGCTCTTGGCGAAGCCGACCGGCACGAAGCCGGCGATCGTCACCACCGTGCCGGTGAGCATCGGGAAGGCGGTCGAGGTATAGGCATAGGTGGCGGCCGAGATCTTGTCGTGGCCTTCCTCCATGCGCGAGATCATCATCTCGACCGCGATCATGGCGTCGTCGACCAGGAGGCCGAGCGCGATGATCAGCGCGCCCAGTGAAATGCGCTGCAGCGAAATGCCGAAGTACTCCATGGTGACGAAGGTGATCGCAAGCACCAGCGGGATGGCGACCGCCACCACGATGCCTGGGCGCCAGCCGAGCGCCAGCAGCGAGACGGCGAGCACGATGGCGATCGCTTCGCCGAGGCTCTTGGTGAACTCGCCGACGGACTCTTCCACCACATGCGACTGGTCGGCGACCAGGCCGAGCTCGGCGCCGAGCGGCAACTCGGCCT
>NZ_RZOS01000616.1:0-2706 GCF_004022605.1 Mesorhizobium sp. M4B.F.Ca.ET.089.01.1.1 | reverse complement strand
CGCGTACGCCATGGTCCTTCATGCGCGAGGCGAAGTCCTTGCCCCAGCCGGTGGTGTGGCTCATCCGGGCACGTGACGCCATGTAGCCGGCTTGCTGCAAGGCTGCCTGCTCGAGCTGCGTGTCCGGAACCAGCGCCGGCAGCCCGGCGGTGGACCGGATGCCGGCGAGCGTCGTCGTGGCGGAGGAGGAGACGCCTGCGCCTTCGCCGGTCGGCAGCACGGTGGTGGAGCAGGCGGCAAGGCCCGCCAGCGCGGCAAGAGCCGCACCCTTCAGCAGCAGGCGCCTGTTCGGGTTCGGGATCGGGTGGTTTTCGAGTCGCGCAACGGTCATACCCGCCTGAAATAATGGCGATGATGGCTTTTGCCGGGCAGGGCGGCGAAAATCTCGGTAGGCGGCCCTAGGCCGCGGTTTCGAGATTTGCTTCCGAGCCGCCGGTCCGATCGCCGGCCGTGTGCACCCACCAGGCGCCGAGCGCATCGATCAGCGGCACAAGCCTGCGGCCTGGTTCCGTGAGGTCGTAGTCGACGCGCAGCGGATAGCCTTGATGCGCGGTCCGCCGCACAATCCCGGCGTCCTCCAGCTTGCGCAGTTCCAGCGCCAGGATGCGGTGCGAAACGGTCGGATTGTCGCGCCTGAGTTCGCTGAAGCGTTTGGTGCCGTCCTTCAGATAATAGAGCAGCAAGGTCGGCCAGCGGCCGCTGAGCACGCGCATGGTCTCTTCGATCGGGCAGCGCGAGACGACATCTTTCATGGGGAGGGACCTGGACGCGTGGTTACAGAATAGTGCGTAATTTACATGGGGCGACCGGTGTTTAGGGTCAAGTTTCGCTGCGCGGCGTGACCCTCGAACATGGAAGAGACAACACATGGAACCTATCCTCCTTTACGGCTTCCCGGCGGGAAGCTCGATGGGGCTCGTCGCTGCCTTCGAACGCCTCGGGCTGCCCTACCGGCTGTGCCGGGTGGACATGCTGGCCGACATGAAGAACGAAGCCTATGCCGGCATCAACGGCCGGCAGGAAACGCCGGTGCTGATCACGGGCGAGGGCAAGGTGCTGACCGAGACCATGGCGATCGCCGCATGGCTCGAGGCCCGCGATACGCAGCGCCGCATCAGCTTCGATCCGCGCACGCCGGAAGCCGATCGGATGCACCAGCTGGTGGCTTTCGTGAACACCGGCTTCACCGCCGCTTTCATGCCGCTCTGGGCGGCGTTGGAAATGGCGTCGCCGGATCCGGTGCTGCAGGCGACCTTACGCGACTTCGGCCGCAAGGCCGTCGCCGAGCGTCACGACCAGCTTGAGGAGATGATCAACGGAACCGAGTTCCTGGCCGGGGACCGGCTGACGCTGGCCGATACCACGCTGATCGGCGTGGCGCGTTGGGCCGAATTTCACCAGGCCATCGAGGGCGCCGATTATCCCAGGCTTGCCGCCCTGCGCCGCCGCATCGAGGCCGTGCCGGAGGTGCGCTACGCGCTTGCCGTCGAGAATGGCGAAATGCCTGTCGGTTCGGGCGCCTGCCTGGGGCATGTCCCGCTGGCCGAGGTGATCGACCGCTTCGCGGCCTGATACACGACGCGCCTTTGGTCAACGGGCGGCGCCAGCGTGGCTGGCGCCGCCCGAATAGGACCTATTTCACCAGAGCCAGGACGAAAGGTGCCTGAAAGGTGTCCTCCATGCTGGAGGCCGTGTAACTTGGCGGCGCCGAACGGCTGGACGCTTTCGCCGTCAGCGTTGCGCTTCGGTCGCCATCCTCAGCGCCAGCGCCGCCAGCACGGTGCCCATCATCCAGCGCTGGATGACCATCCACAACGGCCGTCCGGCGAGGAACGTCGCGATCGAACCGGCGGTCACCGCGATGATGGCGTTGACGGTGAGGCTGATCGAGATCTGGGTGACGCCAAGCACCAGAAGCTGCGACAGCACATGGCCCTTGCCGGGACTGATGAACTGCGGCAGCAGCGAAAGGTAGAGCACCGCCACCTTGGGGTTGAGCAGATTGGTCATCAGCCCCATGGCGAACAGCCTGCGCGGTCCGTCCTTCGGCAATTCGCGAACCTCGAACGGCGAGCGCCCGCCGGGCTTCACCGCTTGCCAGGCGAGCCACAGAAGATAGAGCGCGCCGGCGATGCGTAGCGCATCATAGGCGAAGGGCACGGCGAGCAGCAGCGCGGTGATGCCGAAGGCCGCCGAGACCACGTAGAACAGGAAGCCGCAGGCGACGCCGCCGAGCGAGATCAGCCCGGCCTTCGGCCCTTGCGACAGCGAACGCGAGATCAGGTAGATCATGTTCGGCCCGGGCGTCAGCACCATGCCGAGGCAGACCAGCGCGAAAGCGAAGTGGTTTGCGGTGTCGGGCATCGATGCGTCTCCGGGTGGTGGCGGGGCCCATTCACCACGCGTCTTCATCGACCGCAAGGGCATGCCGGCGGGAGTTCTTGCTCCAGCGTTGAAAATCGGCAGCGTCCGCGCCGGCGCCATTCCTCCAACGCCGGGTGCTTTACCCGACGACCCGCAAATTCGACAGCTCGTTGGCGATTTCCTTGAAATTGTCGGACAGCGTGGCGCCCGTCGCGTTCCAGAACAGCTTGGCCGGCTTGCTGGGATCGGTCGGATCTTTGCGGAAGCGCGAGTCGGAAGAGCAGGCCTTCAGCGCGTCCATCGCCTTCTTGTCGCCGGCATCGGTCGCGGACATGTCGAGCG
>NZ_RZOS01000615.1:0-2716 GCF_004022605.1 Mesorhizobium sp. M4B.F.Ca.ET.089.01.1.1 | reverse complement strand
GTCCGTGATCGCGCCGGAACTTGGGAGGATCGTCGAGGAGTCACTGGCGTGAGCCGCGACCTCAACAATCCCTTCTCCCCGTTCACGGGGAGAAGGTGCCCCGAAGGGGCGGATGAGGGGCGGCGCCAACATGGGCAGACGATGGCGCTGCCCCTCAGCTGCCTGCCGGCATCCTCTCTCCGTGAACGGGGCGAGGAAAGCTTGCCCCGCGCCGCCGCGCCCTTCCTTGGCTTTGCCCGCCTGTTGCGGCGCCACGCCTTCGCCGTCGCGCCGGAACAGGCCACCAGCTTCATGCAGGCGGTGACACTGCTTGGGCCGCGCTCGATGAACGACATCCGCGAGGCCGCACTTGCCACGCTCGCGCCTTCGCCCGACCGTCGCATCGAATTCGACGCACATTTCCGCAGCCACTTCTATGGCGACGTAAAACCGTCGATCGAGGGCGAAGAGGATGAAACCCGCATCAAGGACGATCGTGGCACGCGCGAGGAAGAAACCCAGGCCGCTCGCCAGGAGAAAGGCGGCGAGCTGTCCTCGGCGCGCGAGCAGTTGAGCAGCCGCGATTTCCAGCGCGACGCCGACGGTCTTGGCGCATTCCGCCGCGGGCTCGCCTCCGCCCTGCCCGCCCGTCGCTCCTTCCGCACCATCCGCACCCGCTCTCGCGGCACGCTCGACCTCAGGCGCTCGCTCAGCGAAATCGTCAGCGCCGACGGCGACATTCCTTCGCCGCAGCTCCGCCGCCGGCAGACCGTGCCGCGCAAGCTGCTCCTGCTCATCGACGTCTCCGGCTCGATGAAGCTCCACACCGCCGATTACCTGAAGTTGGCGCACGCCGCCGTGCAGGGCGCCGACCGTGCAGAAGTCTTCACCTTCGGCACTCGGCTCACGCGCATCACCTCGGCGCTGCGTATCCGCGATCGCGACCAGGCGCTCGCCCGGGCAGCGGCTTTGGTCGACGACTGGGACGGCGGCACCCGCATGGGGCCGACGCTGCTCGCCTTCCTGACCGTGCCGCGTTTTTCCGCCTTCGCCCGCGGCGCGGCAGTGGTCATCCTTTCGGATGCGTTGGAGCGCGGCGACCACGCCGATCTCGAGACCGCGATGCGTCGCCTGAGCGCCCGCGCCTTCCGATTGTCGCTGGCGACGCCGCTCGCCGGCGATCCGCGTTTCCGGCCGGCGACGGCGGCGCTGCGCGCCATCCTGCCGGTGCTGGACGATCTGGTCGACGGCTCGTCGCTGAAGAGCCTCACGGATTTCATCCTGTCGCTCGCCCGGCCCGCTCCGTCGGCCGAGGCCATCTGGAAAAGGGTATCGTGATGCAGAAGGCGATCGACGCGCATTTCCACATCTGGCGCCAGAAGGACCAGCCCTGGCTGGTCGGACCGATGGTGCCGCGCATCTTCGGCCCCTACGAGCCGATCCGCCGCGACTATCCAATCGAGGAATTCCTCGAAGACCAGAAGGGGTCTGGCGTCGAAAAGACCGTCTATGTCCAGACCAACTGGGCCAAGGAGGATTTCGAGAAGGAAGTCGCCTTCCTGCAGAAGACCGCCGACGAAACCGGCTGGCCGCACGCCATCGTCGGCTATGCCGACATGACCGTCGACGATGTCCGGCCGCAGATCGACCGGCTGATGAAATACAAGCTGCTGCGCGGCGTGCGCATGCAGTTGCACTGGCACGAGACGCCGGCTTTCCGCTTCGCCGCCTCGGCAGACCAGGTCATCGATCCCACAGTGCGGAAGAATGTGGCGCGGCTGAAGGACTACGGCCTGTCCTTCGACCTCCAGCTTTTCCCGGCGCAGATGAAGGACGGCCTGACGCTGGTCGGCGAGAACCCTCAGACCAACTTCATCCTCACCCATGCCGGCATGCTGACCGGCATGGAACCGGAAACCACCGAGGCATGGAAGACCGGCCTGCGCACGCTCTCCGCCGCGGCCAATGTCTACGCCAAGCTGTCCGGCCTGGGCACCTTCGTCCACCGCAACGATCCGGCGCTGATCGCCTACATCGTCGACAACGCGATCGATATCCTCGGCTCGGACCATCTGATGTTCGGCTCGAACTTCCCGATCGAGAAGCTGTGGACCAGCCACGCCGAGCTGATCAAGACGCACCGCGCGGCGGTGGCCAGGCACGGCGCTGCGGCAGAAGCGGATATCTTCTGGATCACTGCGGAAAGGGTTTATCGACCGGCATGAGAGCCTGCACCCCTGTGGGAGACGGTGGATCGGCGCGCGGCCCGAGACGGATGAGGGCGCGACCAAAGGCGGAGCGAAGTTTATCTCGGCGATCGGCCCAAAATCCGGATGTCAATTCCGCGGCGAATGGCCTGAAACCTCGGCGCCCGCCGCCGGCGGCAGCACCAGGAAGCGGAAGGCGGCCGCAAGGCCGATTCCGCCGACCACCAGGAAGGCGATGCGGAAATCGACGAGATCGAGTGCTGCCCCGCCCCTCGCGATCTGCGACAGATTGAGGACCGCCGCCGCGACCGCCACGCCGAACAGCATCGATATCTGCTGCAGCATGCTGGACAGCGTCGCCGCCGAACTGCGCTGCGCGCCCGAGATATCGGCGAAAGCCAGCGTGTTGAGCGCGGTGAACTGCATCGAACGCGACAGGCCGGCGACCAGCATCAGCGCCACCACCAGCGCCTGCGGCGTTTCAGGCGAGATCGCCGCGCAGGCCATCACCGCGAGCGAGGCGATCAGGC
>NZ_RZOS01000614.1:0-2728 GCF_004022605.1 Mesorhizobium sp. M4B.F.Ca.ET.089.01.1.1 | reverse complement strand
GGCTTTGCAAATGGCCAGGATGCGCGCTGTCGACGCTGCCGTTCTCGTTCTCGAAAAGGAGGGCATTTCGTGCGCCTTCGGCGTGCCGGGCGCGGCGATCAACCCGCTTTATTCGGCGTTGAAGGCGAGGGGCACCATCCGCCACGTGCTCGCGCGCCATGTCGAAGGCGCCTCGCATATGGCCGAAGGCTATACGCGGGCCAAGGCCGGCAATATCGGCCTCTGCATCGGTACCTCGGGCCCGGCCGGCACCGACATGATCACCGGGCTCTATTCGGCGGCGGCCGACTCCATTCCGATCCTGTGCATAACTGGCCAAGCTCCCCGCGCGCGCCTCAACAAGGAGGATTTCCAGGCCGTCGACATCGCCGCGATCGCCTCGCCGGTCGCCAAATGGGCGGTCACCGTCATGGAACCCTATCTGGTGCCGATGGCGCTGCAGAAGGCCTTTCATCTGATGCGCTCGTCGCGGCCGGGTCCGGTCCTCATCGACCTGCCGGTCGATGTGCAGATGGCCGAGATCGAATTCGACATCGACGCCTACGAGCCGCTCGCCCCGTTCAAGCCGGCGATGACGCGCGCCCAGGCCGAGAAGGCGCTGACGATGCTCAATCAGGCGGAAAGGCCGCTGATCGTCGCCGGCGGTGGCATCATCAATGCCGATGCGTCCGACCTGCTGATCGAGTTCGCCGAGGTCACCGGCGTGCCGGTCATCCCGACGCTGATGGGCTGGGGCACGATCCCCGACGACCATCGGCTGATGGCCGGCATGTGCGGCCTGCAGACCTCGCACCGCTATGGCAATGCGACGATGCTGGAAGCCGACTTCGTCTTCGGCATCGGCAACCGCTGGGCCAACCGCCACACCGGCTCGGTCGACGTCTACACCAAGGGCAAGAAATTCATCCATGTAGATATCGAGCCTACCCAGATCGGCCGGGTCTTCGCGCCTGACCTCGGCGTCGTCTCGGATGCCGGTGCGGCGCTGAAGATGCTGCTCGACGTCGCCACCGAATGGCGGACGGCGGGCAAGCTGCGCGACTGGTCGGGCTGGGCGAAGGAATGCCAGCAGCGCAAGAAGACGATGAAGCGCAAGACGCATTTCGAGCAGGTGCCGCTGAAGCCGCAGCGCGTCTATGAGGAGATGAACAAGGCTTTCGGCCGCGACACCACCTATGTCACCACGATCGGCCTGTCGCAGATCGCCGGCGCGCAGTTCCTGCATGTCTACAAGCCGCGCAACTGGATCAATTGCGGCCAGGCCGGCCCGCTCGGCTGGACGCTGCCGGCCGCCCTCGGCGTGCGCGCGGCCGATCCGGACCGCGATATCGTCGCACTCTCCGGCGACTACGATTTTCAGTTCATGATCGAGGAACTGGCGGTCGGGGCGCAGCACAAATTGCCCTATATCCACGTCGTCGTGAACAATGCCTATCTCGGCCTGATCCGCCAGGCGCAGCGCGGCTTCTCGATGGACTACGAGGTCAGCCTTGCCTTCGAGAACGTCAACCGGGCGAACGATCCCGAAGCGGGCTACGGCGTCGACCATGTCGCGGTCGCAGAGGCGATGGGCTGCAAGGCGGTCAGGGTGCGTAAGCCGGAAGAGTTCGCCGGCGCCTTCAAGCAGGCGCAGCGGCTGATGAAGGAGCACCAGGTTCCGGTCGTGCTCGAATTCATCCTCGAGCGCGTCACCAACATTTCCATGGGCACGGAAATCGACAAGATCACCGAGTTCGAGGAATTGGCCGAACGCAATGAGGATGCGCCGACGGCCATCATGATGTTGGATTGAGCCCGGCGGGGAGAAGGAGAAAAAGAATGCCGCGCTTTTCAGCCAATCTGTCGATGCTCTTTGGCGAGCACGAGTTCCTCGACCGCTTCGATGCCGCCGCCCGCGCCGGCTTCAAGGGCGTCGAATATATCGGTCCTTACGACCATGCGCCGGACGTCGTCGCCGCGCGCCTGAAGAAGAACGGGCTGACGCAGGTGCTGTTCAACCTGCCGCCGGGCGACTGGGCAAAGGGCGAGCGCGGCATTGCCGTGCTTCCCGATCGAGTACCGGAATTCCGGCAAGGGGTGGCCAAGGCCATCACCTATGCGCATGCGCTCGGCTGCGAGCAGATCAACTGCCTTGCCGGCATCGCACCACAGGGAGCTGATCGCGCGGTGCTGGAGAACGTCTTTGCCGAGAATTTGGCTTTCGCGGCCGAGAAGCTGGAGCAGGCCGGCATCCGGCTTTTGATCGAGCCGATCAACACGCGCGACATTCACGGCTTCTTCCTGAACTATTCGGACCAGGCGCTGGCGCTGATCGACCGCATAGGCTCGAAGAACCTGTTCCTGCAATACGACATCTACCACATGCAGATCATGGAGGGGGATCTCGCCCGTACCATCGAGGCAAACCTCGGCCGCATCGCGCATATCCAGCTTGCGGACAATCCCGGCCGTCACGAGCCGGGGACGGGCGAGATCAACTATCCCTTCCTCTACGAGCACATCGACCGGCTCGGCTATGCCGGCTGGGTGGGGGCTGAGTACAAGCCGAAGGCAGGGACCGAGGTGGGGCTAGGGTGGTTTCGGAAGCTTGCCGGGCAGGGGAGCGCGGCGGCTTAGCGGTCGTAATTGAAGTAGCGATCCTTCGCGCCCCCCTCTGCCTTGCCAGGCATCTCCCCCACATGGGGGGAGATTAGCAGTTTCAGCGCGCCGCCCATTTCCAAAACGTTGG
>NZ_RZOS01000613.1:0-2741 GCF_004022605.1 Mesorhizobium sp. M4B.F.Ca.ET.089.01.1.1 | reverse complement strand
CAGCGTGGCGCCGACCGAACCGCCGTCATGACGACGATGATCATGACCTGTCGCCTCAGCGACGTTGATCCGAAGGCCTGGCTCGCCGACGTTTTGCCCGTATCGCTGATCTGCCCATCTCGCGTCTGCACGAACTGCTGCCTTGGGAGTGGAAGCGCTCGCGTGAGCCTGAAAAGCCCGCTGATCAGCAGGCCGCCTGAACCTCACGCGCGACAATCATAGAGCTGCAGGGTCTCGCGCGCACCAACAGACTCCGCGGCCGTCGCCGTATGCGTACGATGATCACGCCGATCTCCGCAGAGCCGCAACTCCCGCCGCGAACCGCCCTCGCGCCAAGTGCAAGGCGATCCACAACACTTCGGACCCCCCCCGCGTAAGTTTGTAGTAGTTGACCAGAGAGTTGAAGGCATGCACTCGGTGGCGCGGCTACTCCGGCTTCTGCCAGCCGCCTCGAAGTACCTACACACTACTTGGAGGCGTGGAGGCCGACGACCTCCTCGCACGCGGCGTCCCTGAGACGCCGGTACCTTTTGCGACTCGATTGTTCATTGTCGAGAGCCTGACAAAAATTGTGTCGGAGGAAGCAAACAGAATCGGACGCGAAAAGCCAACATAAGGAATTAGACCGCTTTTGGAGTTGGCATAGCTCTTGCGTTTTTTGGACTGTGACGTTCCACCTGCGCACCAGAGTCGTTCGATATCAGCACCGATGATTTCGCTTGAGAGCTTGACTAATGCGACATCCTTCGAGCAGTTCCTGGCCACGGAACGGATCGATGTAGGAGACATTATCGGCGAACTAGAATCTTCTGTATTGGCCAGTGTAGGTGCGCAGTCACTGGATGCGCGCTCCAGTTCTATGGCGATGCACCTTTCGGTGAAATCTTCTGCTCAGGTTCCGAGCAACCACGAACTAGTCAATGCAAAAGGATACGCCGGATGTTCGCGGATTGGCCGAAAATAGGGCCAAATTCCTCAATGCGAAGTACAAAAGCGAGGGTTGACTTAGATCGAACGACCCCACGTCCGTTCAACAGGAGAATATAATATGTCTGATGATTTCGTCTACGGTGACAACTGGGCCTCTGTCTATGAACAATATACTAGCATGCGAGGTAAAGTCGCTGAGGCAGACGATGCTGCTGCCGTTCTTGAGAGGTATTGCAGTGGGGGGAGTGCTCTTGAGCTAGGTATTGGAGACGGACGCGTGGCAGTGCCGCTGAGCGAGCGGGGCGTCAGGGTCGAAGGTATCGACAATTCGGATAGCATGTTGAAACTTCTCGCGAATCGCACCGATCTGATCAAGACTTGGAAGGGGGACATTGCCAATTTCAGCTCAGAGCAACGCTACGATTTGGTGTATTGCGCTTATAACACGTTCACGGTGCTCTTCACACGCGAAGCGCAAATAGCTTGCCTCCGATCTGCCGCAGAAGCGCTGCATGATGCGGGTACTTTGGTGATAGAATTGGGTGTGCCGGCCTTGGATGGCTTCGTAGGCGGCCAGAAAACTACTACACTGTTCGTGGATTACGAGAATACGATCCTCGCCGCGGATGTCCACGATCCACTAAACCAGAACTTGGTCTCAACGCTCCTCTGGTTTTCTGGCACATCAGTCAGACGTCTGCCACATCGCGCTCGCTACGTATATCATCAGGAACTCGATACCATGGCCGAATGCGTGGGACTGAAGCTGGTGGAGCGTTGGGGAGATTGGGCTGGAGGTGCGTTTACCGAAGGGTCCAAACGTCACATCTCGATTTACCGCCGAGCGGGGCTTTAGTCCGGCTTTTCCGACGGCCGATCTTTGAGTGATCTCCAAGCGCAAAACATGTCTTGATGGTCGGCCACGCTTTTGGCACTCCTGTGATTTCTCTCTGTTCGCAGTCGGCAATCTGCCGGGGCACGACATGAGCAACCGGCGGAGACGCGAAGCCTTCATTGAGCGCAGCGTCGGAGCCGGTTGCGGCGAGGGTTCCGGCGAAGGCCGCCGGGGTCTGGTAGCCGAGCGAGGAATGCGGCCTCGCGATGTTGAAGTCGTGCCTGCCGAGCAACGCGCCGACCGGAGATCGACGTGTCCGGGATCGCGGCAAGGCATTCGCGCGTCACGTCGTCGACGATGTTCAGCACCCGGAACCGTCGCCCGCAGGCGAACTGGTCATGGACGAAGTCCAGCGACCAGCGCGCGTTCGGCTTCGCCTCAACCAGGATCGGCGCCCGCGTGCCGACCGCTCGTCGCGGTGCCTGGCGTTTGCGTACCGTCAGGCCCTCCTCGCGGTAGAGCCGGTAGATGCGATTGACCCCTGATGGCTCGCCCTCTCGCTGGAGCAGAATGAACAGGCGTCGATAGCCGAAGCGGCGGCGCTCGTTGGTGAGGTCGCGTAACCTTGTGCGCAGCTCCGTCTCCGGCGGACGCCACCGATAGCGGACCATCTTGCGATCGGAACCGACGAAGGAACAGGCCCGACGCTCCGACACGCCCATGACGGCCTGCAGATGCGCGACGGCTCGCGCTTGGCGGCGGGCCCTACCATTAATGGGATGGTCCGCCCCGTCCTCCCGCAGCATCATCTGGGCAGTCACAACAAAGGAGGTTGCAATGTCCCTACGCAATGCGCCGCGCCCCGCGGCCGTCTATGGTGTCGATATCGGCAAGAACATCTTCCACGTCGTCGGCTTGGACAGCGACGGCGAGCCCGTCCAGCGAGTTCGCTTCCGACGCGATACGTTGATGAAGT
>NZ_RZOS01000612.1:0-2743 GCF_004022605.1 Mesorhizobium sp. M4B.F.Ca.ET.089.01.1.1 | reverse complement strand
GTAGAACAGCGGCGCGAGCAGCGCCAGCCACAGCGCCGCGCGCAGCAGGATGGCGCCGAATTTATCCTTCGGTCGCTCGGTCGCGATAGGGGCTGGGGCAGGGTCGGCGGCGGGCACGGCTTCCTCAGACGCGTCGGGCGACCGAGACGGTGAAGATGCCCCACTGGTCGATACGCTGGTCGATCTTCTCGAAGCCGGCGGCCTTCACCAGCTGGTCCATCTCTCCTTGCGTGCGCCGCCGCATCACCCAGGCCTGGCCGCCGCGATGCGAGGTCAGGCTGCGCGCGATCATCTCCAGCTGCGGGTGCCAGGGTTGGTTGGTGTAGATCAGCAGCGCGCCGGGCTGCATGGCGCCGGCCAATCCGCCGAGCGAGCGGGAAATCAGCGCATTGTCCGCAAACAGCTCATAAAGCCCGGAGACGATGGCGAGGTCTGGCGCCGGCTTCAGCCCGGCCAGCATTCCGGTATCGAAGGCGTCGGCCTGGCGGAACGTGACGCTGGTCGGCAGGTTCCGCTCGGCGATCAGCCTGGTTCCGAGCCCGACATTCAACTGGGAATAGTCCTGCAGCCTGACACTTGCCGGAGGCACGGCGCATTTGGCGACGGCATCGAGCACGTAGCGACCATGGCCGGCGGCGATGTCGAGGATATGCACGGGCCGGCCGGCGGCCTTCAGCTGCTCCGTGGCGCTGGCAATCAGCTCTTCCAGATGAAGCTTGCGCTGGCGGATGCCGCGCCAGCCGATGGCATCGAGGAAGGTGCGGTCGACCATGCGGCCGACATGGCTGACGCCGCGCGCCTCGTTCTCATAGACATAGTCGAGCGTGGAGCCGGAATCGAAGCCGGTGGCAATCCCGGTCTTGAGCCCGGTCGAGAACCAGGAGCCCATGCGGATGAAGGCGCGGCTCATCGCCCAGTAGAGGCCCCTGGGCGACAACAGCGGCAGCGGCGAGGCGAGCTTGTCGGCCTCGTCGCGTGTGTAGCCGGCGCGGTCGGCGATAGTCAGATCGGCGGGCTTCTCGGGCGTCGTGTACTGTTTCTCGAGGAATGGCCGGATCAGGTCGAGCGCGAATTTGCGCTCGCGCTCGCCGAGCGTGTCGTGGAAGAACCCGGGCAGCACGTGCCGCTCCTTGGCCGGGCTCGCCAGATTGACAAAGAATTCGTGCTGCGGGCCGTGCCGCACGACCCAGTCGGCGCCCGAGATCAGCAGCTGTGTCGGCACGGTGATCGCGCGCGCATCCGAAACGATGCGGGCGGCATGCGCGTAGAGCTCGACCAGTATGTTGGAGGCGATCGGGCGGGTGATCAGCGGATCGGCGTCGAAGGAGGCGATGCGCTCCGGATCATGAGTGAGGAATTTGGCCTTGACGTAGGAATTGACGAAGAAGCGGCCCTTGAGCTTCTGCCAGAGCGCGATGCCCTCCTTGGCGAAGGGCACGTAGAGCTTGACCGAGAAGGCCGGCGAGGCGAGCACCAGCGCGCGGATGTCGGGCGCGTAGTCATGCACCCAGGCTGCGGCGAGCACCGCCCCGAAGGACTGCGCGATGAGTGCCAGGTCGCGCTGGCCAAATCCGTCACGCGCGATCTCGCGCACGAAGCAGTCGATGTCGCGCACAAGGGCGGCGAAGGACGGCGCGTAGCCGCGCTCGCCTGCCGAGCGCCCGTTGCCGCGCGCGTCCCAGGCATAGAAGGCGTAGCCCGGCATGGCGAGCTCGTCGACCAGATGCGCCATGCGGCCGCCATGCTCGT
Source organism: Mesorhizobium sp. M4B.F.Ca.ET.089.01.1.1 (assembly GCF_004022605.1). NCBI lineage: Bacteria > Pseudomonadati > Pseudomonadota > Alphaproteobacteria > Hyphomicrobiales > Phyllobacteriaceae > Mesorhizobium > Mesorhizobium sp. M4B.F.Ca.ET.089.01.1.1. The sequence goes on along the minus strand of NZ_RZOS01000612.1, from coordinate 994 downwards.
GGCCGCGATGGAAGAGAAGGACGGCGCCCTTGGACTTGTCACCCACCGCCGGCCAGTAGCGATAGAAGATCTCGGTGCCGTCATGGGTCCTGAAGGTCCGCTCCTCGACCACCCGTTCGACGCTCGTGGGTGCTGCCGCGGCGATATTCTGCTGATGGATCATGGTGTTGCCCCCGAGGTCGGTCATTGCTCGACTGCTCCTCTAAGGCCGCTGCGTATCCGGTTGATGGCGGTCGCCAGCGACAGTGTTGCGAGCGCCGGAAACATGAAAGGCGTGAGCGCCGCCGGCCACAGGCCGAAGGCGACGAGGAAACCGATGACGCCGAGCGCCAGCGCCCGGTCGCTCTTGCCGAAAGGCCCGGCATAGTCGCGCGCCGCCCCCACGGCGATGCCGAGCACACCAGTGAATTCAACGATGACCGCCACGATCGCGAAGGCGACGACGCCCCAGGCCGGGAAGAGGGCGGCGAAGGCGAGGATCAGCGCCAGGTCCGAGACGACGTCGCAGAGTTCGTTGAGATACATGCCGAGTTTTGATGCTTGCCCATGCTCCCGTGCCAGCATGCCGTCGATGGCATTGAGCGCCATGCGTGTAAACAGCACCAGCGGCATCAGCAGGAACACGACGGGATGGGCCGCGAAGACGGCCGTCACCACCCCGGTCGCGACCGAAACGCCGGCGGCGAGAAGCGTGATCTGGTTGGCGGTGACGCCGGCCCCGGCGAGCCGGTCGGCCAGCGGCCTGAGCCTCGCCTGGAAGGCCGGTTTCAACGCGTAAAGCGTCGGCATATGCGATCCCCCAACCGCGTCATAACCCTACGCATGACCCCATGCGCCAAACACCCTGCCACGCCTCCGGCTGGAGACGCAGCACGCTATGAGGATGGTCAATCGGCGGCCAAGACGCAAGGGCGGCGTGCGCGCGCTTGCGACGCGGCTAAAATCTGTTTTGGAAGACCGGCCAGGAGCGGGCGGTACACCATGTGTGTACCAG
>NZ_RZOS01000611.1:0-2757 GCF_004022605.1 Mesorhizobium sp. M4B.F.Ca.ET.089.01.1.1 | reverse complement strand
TGCGCATCTTGGTCGCCCAGTAGGGCCAGACCGAAAGCTTGTCTTCCTTTTCCGGCGGCTGCGGACGGATGTCGAGCTGGGTGACGCGGACCGCGCCCTGGCGGAAGGCGGTGCCGACGCAGTCGGACGCGGTATCGCCGCCGCCGACGACGACCACATGCTGGCCGCCGGCGAGGATCGGATGCGACGGCCACGCCACCGACTGGATCGGTTCGCCGCCGACACGCCTGTTCTGCTGCACCAGATAGGGCATCGCGTCATGCACGCCGCCGAGATCGTCGCCGGGAATGCCGGCCGCGCGCGGCGTTTCGGAACCGCCGCAATAAAGCACCGCGTCATGTTCGGCGAGCAGCTCGGCAACCGGCTTGTCGACGCCGACATTGACGCCGCAATGGAAGGTGACGCCCTCGCCCTGCATCTGCTCGATGCGCCGGTCGATATAGTGCTTCTCGATCTTGAAGTCGGGAATGCCGTAACGCATCAGCCCGCCGGGCCGGCTCTCGCGCTCATAGACATGGACGTCGTGGCCGGCGCGGCCGAGCTGCTGGGCAGCCGACATGCCGGCCGGGCCGGAGCCGATGACGGCGACGCGCTTGCCGGTCTTCTTCTCCGGCGGATAGGGCCTGATATGGCCGGTCTCGTAAGCCTTGTCGGCGATCGCCTGCTCGACCGTCTTGATGGCGACGGGAATGTCCTCGAGGTTCAGCGTGCAGGCTTCCTCGCAAGGTGCGGGGCAGATGCGGCCGGTGAATTCCGGGAAATTGTTGGTCGAATGCAGGTTGCGGATCGCATTGTCCCAGTCGCCATTGTAGACGAGGTCGTTCCAGTCCGGGATCTGGTTGTGGATGGGACAGCCCGTTGGCCCGTGGCAGAACGGAATGCCGCAATCCATGCAGCGCGCGGCCTGTTTCTCGACCTCCTTGTCCGACATCGGCAGCGTGAATTCACGGAAATGCCGGATGCGGTCGGAGGCCGGCTGGTACTTGTGCACCTGCCGGTCGATTTCGAGAAAGCCTGTTACCTTGCCCATAGTCCAGCTCCTGCTGTCCAGATGGCGCGCCTGGCGACGCCCTGCAGCTGGATCAGATGGGGCATCCCGTCCACACATGGGCCGCACCAAGTTGCCCAAAATTCGACTATGTACACTTGCCGGGCTCAAAGCTCGTGAGGGGCTCGCCATGCAGCCAGTTCTCGACTCTAATCGAAGGAGCCGGGGACTCCATCTGCAATACCACGTTGCGGTCCAAAGCTATTTCCAAAGGTTTCTGCACGAGCTGGTTTCCTCTCAGAGACGGCACACGGGTTCAGGGAGGAGCGCATCGCTCGTCTTGCCCCATTAAGTGCAGTCACAGTCACTCAGTCTCAAAAGCCATGCCAACGCGCTCAGCGCGCAGTTAGCGCCCATTGCTTCGAAAAACCTCGTCAGTGCCCAGATGTTGGTTGTAATGAACCTGACATTTGTCTGACGCTGTCAGCTTTTGGACACGCGATCACGCGCTTCGTGCCGCCAGGCCAGGCCGAGCCCTGTGTTGCCAGCGGTCGCTTCGATGATTGTACCGCCCGGCGCGAGCTGGCCACGCTGTTCGGCATTAACGATCATCGACAACGCAATGCGATCCTTGATCGATCCGCCGGGATTTTGGCTTTCGAGCTTGACGAAGAGAATTCCTGACTCCGACGTTGTACCGCTGACCAGCCGTGTTGGAGCTGAAATCAGAGGAGTTCGCCTTGGTGGAGACCTTTCGGACGCAGCGATAGCAGCCATCAACCAGCTTCTTCTAAAACACAAGGTGATCTTCTTCCGCGGCCAGGAGCATCTCGACGATGCGGAGCAGGAATTGTTCGCGCGGCGTCTGGGTAACCTTGTACCTCATCCCACGCAGGGGCCGGCAGCCGGCACGGCCTCAATCCTCAATCTCGATTCCGGCCGTGGCGGTGGCAGGGCAGACCAGTGGCATACCGATGTGACTTTCGTCGATGCCTATCCGAAATTCTCGGTCCTACGTGGCGTCGTCATTCCGGCGGCGGGGGGCGACACGATCTGGTCCAACACGCACGCCGCGTACGAGAATCTGCCGGCGCCGCTCAAAATATTGGCGGACAATCTGTGGGCTATTCATAGCAATGCCTACGACTACGCAGCCGTGCGCCCGCGCGCCACAGCCGAAGAGAAGAAGCACTTCGAGGAAGTTTTCACATCGACGATCTACGAGACCGAGCATCCGGTCGTGCGCGTCCATCCGGAAACCGGGGAGAAGTCGCTGCTGCTCGGCAATTTCGTGCAGCGCCTCGTCGGCCTTTCCAAGAGCGATTCCGCCAAACTCTACGAGGTGTTCCAGTCCTACGTCACTGCCCCGGAAAATACCGTGCGGTGGCGCTGGCAAGTAGGCGACGTCGCTATCTGGGACAACCGTGCTAACCAGCATTATGCGGTCAACGACTATGGCGACCAGCACCGGGTTGTGCGTCGCGCTACGGTTGACGGTGACGTTCCGATCGGCGTCGACGGTCGCCGCAGTATAACCCATGTCAAGGCAGCCAAGCCGGCGGCGAAGGCAGCCTGACCGTCTGAACAGGGTAAAGATGAAAACTTCGTATCGCCGCGGCCATATCGCGCTGCTTAACCGCCCCACAAAGCCTTATGATTTCCGAGAAGCAAGGCGAGTTGCGGGCTCGAGGCTTGGCCCGAAATCGAGGTCCTGCAGCGTGGCGCATGGCTCGAGTCGCTGCTCGTGGCCCCGCTGCAGCGGTACAGGT
>NZ_RZOS01000610.1:0-2767 GCF_004022605.1 Mesorhizobium sp. M4B.F.Ca.ET.089.01.1.1 | reverse complement strand
GCTCCTGTGGCTTGCGCAGCCGCATCTTCAGCCGCTTCCAGGCGTCCTCCGGGTGCGGATCGTAGGTCTGGCGCGAGGTCAGCACCTCCATTTCCTCGTTGAGCCAGTGGGCGCGGTTCTCGCGCTTCAGCTCGGCGCTGAGCTTCTTGTAGACGTCGATCAGATGGGTCACGTCGGCGAGCGCATAGTCGAGCTGCTTGTCGGAGAGCGGCCGGTGGCGCCAGTCGGTGAAACGCGAGGATTTGTCGAGCCGGGCACCGGTGATGCGCTGCACCAGCTGGTCGTAGGAGACGCTGTCGCCGAAGCCGCAGACCATCGCCGCCACCTGGGTGTCGAACACCGGGTGCGGCATGAGATCGCCGAGATGGACGATGATTTCGATGTCCTGGCGCGCCGCGTGGAAGACCTTGACCACGGCTTCGTTGGCCATCAGCCGGAAGAACGGTTTCAGGTCGATGTCGGGCGCGAGCGGGTCGATCAGCGCGGTCAGGCCGGGCGCGGCCATCTGGATCAGGCACAGGATCGGCCAGAATGTCGTCTCGCGGATAAACTCGGTATCGACGGTGACGAATTCCGACTTTTCGAACGCGGCGATGGCGCTCTCGAGCTCAGCTTGGGTGGTGATGACGTGCATCAAATCGCTTTTAAGAAAAATTAGGTCCCTTTCAATTTCAGCCGCGGGCGCTTTCGTCAAGCCGCCGCAAGGTCAAGGCTCGCTCGATCCATCGGAATCGCCGCTGCGCCGCGCCAGCCGCGCGAACACCGTCGATGTGCGCAAGAGCGCGGTGAAAGGGCTGCGTCTGTCGGCCGGCACGCCGGAGCGCACCTGCATGCGGTAAAGAATGACGAGGATCAGCACCGCGTAGACCATGGCACTGAACACAAACAGGGCGCCCGGTCCGAAATATTGCATCGCCGCCGAGGCCGCGAACGGGCCGCCGATGGCGCCGAACGAATAGAACAGCATCAGGGCCGCGTTGATCAGCACGAACTCGCCCTTGTCGGCGCGGTCGTTGGCATGCGCCGCCGACAGCGAAAAGAGCGGCATGGCGAAACTGCCGAAGATGAAGACGATGACGAAGTTGAGGAACGGGTCGGCGCCCGCCAGGAACACCAGTGCCAGTGCTGCAAGCATGGCGCAGCAGGTGGTCGCCAGCAGCACCGAGCGCCGGTCCCGGCGATCGGAGAGATAGCCGAGCGGATACTGGATCAGGGCGCCGCCGAAGATGCCGACGCTGACGAAGGTGACGACATCGGCGACCGACATCCCGATCTGCTCGGCATAGACGGGCGAGAGCGTGCGGAAGGCGCTGTTGGTGACGCCGACCGCGATGCAGCCGATCGAGCCGAGCGGCGAGATGCGCCAGACGCGCGGCAGGTCGAGCTTGACGTCTTCCGGCGGCGTCGGGTTGGAGCGGTCGCCGAGCGAGACCGGCACCAGCGACAGCGTGATCATCATCGACATGATGGCAAAGATGGCGAAGCCGCCGGCGCCGAAGATCGGTATCAGGAACTGCGCGCTGGTGACCGAGCCGATGTCGACCATGCGGTAGATGGCAAGCACGCGCGCTCGGTCCTTGTTGGTGACGCCGGAGTTCAGCCAGGCTTCCATTACGGTGAACAGGCCGGCGAAGCAGAAACCGCCGGCAAAGCGCACCGCGCACCACATGACAGGATCGATGACCAGCACCAGGAGCAGTGTACCGGCCGAAGCGGTGGCGGCGAGCGCCGAGAAGGTCCTGACATGGCCGACCGCCTTCAGGATGCGGGTGACGGCCAGGCAGCCGAGCAGGAAGCCGGCGAAGTAGAAGGTCCCCATCAGTCCGATCACGGGGGCGGAAAAGCCTTCCTGCGCGCCGCGCAGCGCGATCAGTGTACCCTGCAGCCCGTTGCCGCCAAGCAGGATGCCGGCGGCGATGAGGAGGGGGATCAGCGGGCGTATCGAGGACATAACGGGAAGGCAATCACATGTTGGTGATCCTTCTTGGACCATCGCTACCGCCAATGCCAGCGGCAATTGTGGGGCCAATGGCGGCTTGCTTAGGGGCCGTATTGGGAGCGACGCTCAGGCCTTGCCCGCCGGGGCCAACACTCTCGCCCGCGCCGGATCGGCCGCCTCGCCAGCCGGCGCGGCGGACTTGGCCGGCCGGCGTCCGAGCGAACCCGCGGTCAGCAGGCTCAGCGCGATGAACGGGATGCCGATGCCGAAGGCCGAGCGGATGCCCCAATGGTCGGAGACGAAGCCGAGCAGCGGCGGGCCGAGCAGGAAGGCGACGAAGGAGATCTGCGACAGCGCCGCGACATTTATTGCCGCGGAGCGGTCCGTGCGCTGCGCGGCGGCTGAGATCGCCAGCGGGAAGATGGCGCTGGTGCCGATGCCCAGAAGCGCAAAGCCCAGCAACGAGAAAAAAGGCGCCGGCGACAGGAAGACCAAAAGCACGCCCGCCGCCATTGTCGCCAGCAGCACGCGCGCCACGCCGCTCGGCGAGTGGCGATCGACGAAACTGTCGGCGAAGAAGCGGGTGGTCGCTTGCGAGAACGCGAACAGCGCCACGGTGAAGCCGGCGACGAAGGGGCCGGTGCCGAATACGGTGCGCATGTAGATCGCCGACCAGTCGATGCTGGCGCCTTCCAGCAGCATCGCCGACAGCGTCACCGCGACCAGGACCAGGATCGGCAGTGTCGGCCGCGCGAACATGGGCGCGGCATCGCCGCTGCCGGCGTGGCGGGCGGGCGCCGGCTCGTAGCCGCCGAGAAAGAGCATCAT